>CALVVX010000008.1 GCA_944364015.1 uncultured Bacilli bacterium
TTAGAAGTAGAACAATATATTAATATGACTCCAGAAAAATTGTCAAAAGGTAATCAACAAAAAATACAATTTATAAGTGCTATTATACATGAACCAAAATTATTAATTTTAGATGAACCTTTCTCTGGATTAGATCCTATTAATGTTGAATTATTTAAAAATGTTATTTTAGAATTTAAAAAGAAAAAAACTAGTATAATTTTTTCTTCTCATAGAATGGAGCATGTAGAGTTATTTTGTGAAAAACTAGTAATATTAGTTAAAGGAAAAACAGTAATATCAGGATATTTAAAAGATATAAAAGAAGAATATCGCAAAAAAAATATCATATTAAAAGCAGATATTGATATTGATAGTATTAAGAATATAGAAGGTGTAATTAATGTAGAAAAACAAATGGATCAATATATTATTAAAGTAGAAGATGATAAAGTAGTACCTGATATATTTAAAAAAATATCTAAAGCTAATAATGTTACTAAATTTATGGTAGAAGATGCTAGTTTAAATGAAATATTCATTGATAAAGTAGGTGAAGCTTATGATGAATAAGTTAAAATATTTAGTAAAGGTTAGTCTAAATAAAAAAATAAAAACAAAATGGTTTGTTATTATTAATATTCTACTTTTAATCTTAATTGTAGGTTTAGTTAATATAGATAGTATTGTCAAATTCTTTGGAGGAGACTTTGAAGAAAAAACTAATATTTTAGTAATAGATAATACTAATATTTCTTATGATGAATTTGAGAAAAATTATTTAGAATATCAAGAAATATTATCGGATATAAACAAAAGTAATATTATAAAATATAATAAAACTAAACAAGAAGCATTAAAAGAAGTAGAAGAAGAAAATAGTATTTTACTTGAGATAAATAATGATGAAGATAATTTTATTAATGCAACAATTACTAGTAATGAGAAAGTAGATGCAATTACAATGCAACTAGTTAATACTGCACTAAATAATTTAAAGACAAATATTGCTCTAAATTATTATAATATTGATAATAATATGCTAAATTTAATAAATAAAGCAGTAAATATAGAAAGCATAAGACTAGATGAAAATAGCAATACAGATGAGATGATGGAATTACTAATGGGTGTAATATTTCCAATAGTAATATTACCATTTTTCATGTTAACATTATTTTTAGTCCAAATGATAGGAGCAGAAATTAATGAAGAAAAAAGTACTCGTGGTATGGAAATAATAATTTCAAATGTTCCAGCGAAAATACATTTAGCCTCTAAAATAATAGCTAGTAATTTATTTGTAATAATACAAGGATTGATTTTAGTATTTGATGCTTTTATTGCTATGTTAGTTAGAATATTTACAAGTAATAGTTCTATAAATAATCTAGTGGAGCAAATAAAAGTATCAGAAGTATTTACAAGTCTTAGTCAAAATGGATTAATAGATAGTCTAGTTTATGTTATTCCAATTATGTTAATATTAATGTTACTTACCTTTATTGCATACTCATTATTATCAGGAGTATTAGCATCAATGACAACAAATTTAGAAGATTTTCAACAATTACAAACACCAATAGTCATAATATCAATGGTTGGATATTATTTAGCTATTATGGCAACTATGTTTGATGGCTCTATATTTATAAAAATAGCATCATATATACCATTTATATCAGCATTACTAACTCCAGCACTACTATTATTAGGGCAAATTGGAATAATAGATGTAATAATATCTTTAATAATATTAATATTAACAATATTCTTATTATATAAATATGGTTTAAAAATATATAAAGTAGGAATACTAAACTATTCTTCAACTGGCTTATGGAAGAAGATGTTTAAAGCAATGAAAAGTTAATTGACAAAAACATATGTATGTTGTATAATGATTATGAAGGTGATAATATGAAAAACGAAATACTATCTAATTTAGAATTAGAAGAAGATAAAGAATTAAATATTAGACCAAAAACATTAGAAGAATACATTGGACAACAAGAAGTAAAAGATAATATATCAGTTTTTATTAAATCTGCAAAAATACGCAGTGAAGCATTAGATCATATATTATTATATGGGCCTCCAGGATTAGGAAAAACAACTCTTGCAAATATTATTGCTAATGAATTAGGAGCTAATTTTAAAACAGCATCAGGGCCTTCAATAGAAAAAAGTGGTGATTTAGCGGCTATTTTATCAACTCTAGAGCCTAATGATGTATTATTTATAGATGAAATACATCGTATGCCAAGATATATAGAAGAAATATTATATCCTGCAATGGAAGATTTTAGTCTTGATATAATTGTAGGAAGTGAAGGTGCAAGCAGAAGTATTAAAATAAATTTACCACCATTTACCCTAATTGGAGCAACAACACGAGCGGGAGATTTATCATCACCTTTAAGAGATAGATTTGGAATAATATCTAAATTAAAATATTATACTGAAGAAGAATTATTTTTAATTGCTAAAAGAACAAGTAAAGTATTAAATGTAGAAATATCTGATGAAGCAGCTCGTGAAGTAGCTAAAAGAAGTCGCGGTACTCCAAGAATATGTAATCGCTTATTAAAACGCATTCGTGATTTTGCTTTAGTATATGAAAAAGACAAAATAGATCTAGATATTACAAACGAAGCATTAAAAAGACTAAAAGTAGATAAAATAGGTCTAGATGATACAGATTATAATTTCTTAATGTCAATTATTGAAAAATTTAATGGAGGTCCAGTAGGTATAGATGCCATTGCAAATTCTATTGGAGAAGAAATAAGTACAATTGAAGATGTATATGAACCATATTTATTACAAAATGGATTTTTAGTTAGAACTAGTCGTGGTAGAGTAGTAACAGATAAAGCATATGAGCATTTAAATATAAAAAAAGATGTTTAGTTATTTTTCTTATAATTAATACCAAACATACTTCCTAATATAGAACTAATAATAATAATTAAATAATAAATAATTAATTTAATATCAAAATATCTAATAAATATAATATTTATAATTAAAATTAATAATACAAAAATCAAACTATATTTTAAACCTTCTAAATAGCCTTTTTTAAGGCTTTTTTTACCAATAATAAAACTACCAATAAAAATAGATATAACTATTGTAAATAGCTTTAAAACATTAATAATAGTGGTATTAAAAATATTAAAATAACTAAACAAAGTTATAAGAATATAAGATATAAAAATAATACTAAAAGTATATAAATAAGATCTTAAATATTTCTTTATCATAAAATCACCTAATAAAATATATGTATAGTAGTATAAAAAATAACAAAAAATAACATAATAATAAGGGTGAAGAAAATGGAAATATTTACTATTTTTATTAGAACATTATTTTTTTACTTTTTTATCTTTATAATTTATAGAATAATGGGAAAAAGAGAAGTAGGACAATTAGGAATAATAGATTTAATAGTATCAATCTTAATCGCAGAATTAGTAGTAATAAGCATAGAAAACTATGATAAAAGCATATTTATCTCATTAGTACCTATATTAACATTAACTATCTTACAACTAGTATTAGCATACTTAACTTTAAAAAAACCAAAAATAAGATCATTTTTAGATGGAAATCCATCAGTAATAATTAAAAATGGAAAATTAAATTACAAAGAAATGATGAGACAAAAATATAATTTAGATGATTTATTAATTCAAATGAGAGAAAAAGGTTATCGAAGTATAGAAGAAGTAGAATATGCAATTTTAGAAAATAATGGCACTTTATCAATATTTAATAAGAAAAAAGAAACAACACCACTACCTCTTCCTTTAATATTAGATAGTGCTATTCAAAGTGATACCTTAAAACAATTGAAAAAAACAGAAAAGTGGGTATATGATATATTAGAAAAAAAGAATATAACAATAGATAAAGTATTTTATGCATTTTATAAAGATAAAAATATATTTATAATTAAGAAATCAGATTTAACTTAATTTATAGGTACTAATTTATCAGTTTTATCATAAATTATTATGAGGGGTGATAACTTGGCATCTTATAAAGAAATAGTTACTAAAGCAGTGATAGGAAAAGGCAAAAAATATTATAAAAATAACTATTCAATTACTGTAGATCAAGAACCTACAACTGTTTTAGGCTGTTGGGTAATAAATCACAAATTTAAAGGTTATGAAGAAAATAATAAAATTGTTATAACAGGAAGTTTTGATGTAAATATTTGGTATTCATATGATAATGATACTAAAACAACTGTGGTAAGTAAGCCAATAAAATATCGTGAAGTGGTAAGTGTTAATCAAAAAGCCACTACAGATGCAAATACAAAAGATATAATCGTTAGAAGTCTAAAACAACCTAGTTGTACTAGTGCTAAAGAAAACGGTAAAACAATAGAATTTGAAATAGAAAAAGAACTAGGCATCGAAATAGTAGGGGATACAAAAGTAAAAATAGCAATTGAAGAGGATGAAGATCCTTGGGATATAATATCTGATGAGACAGATGATATAGATAAACAAATAGATAATGAAGTAAAAGAAAACTTTATTGAAAAAGAATAAAGTTTTTATTTTATATTTTTAATTAAATATAAATCATCATATTCATCTATATTTTTATCAATTAAACTCCAAATAAATATTTTTTTATTTTTTAGTTTTAATTTCTTAATAGTTTTATCTTTAAAAGTTAAATAATTTAAAACATAAAAATTAAATCTTTTATTTTTAATATTATTATTTATAATTAAAGGACCAATATTAATATTAGTTTTTTTTAAAGTTTTTAAAAAATTTTTATTAAAAGAAGTAATATAAATATTATCTAGATTATAATTTTTTAACAAAGAAATTAAAATTTTAGAAAACTTTTTAATATTATTATTAACTTTTACTTCAATTAATAATATTTTATTAGTCTTAATATTTAATATTTTATCTAAAGTAGGAATAGTTTGATAAAAATTTTTACTACCAAAATTATATTTTTGTAAATTTTTTAAACTCATATTTTCAATTTTACCAATTCCATTAGAAGTTCTAATAATATTACTATCATGACTTAAAACAATTTTATTATCTAAAGTTAATCTAATATCAAATTCAACACCATCTATATTATAATCGTTTAAAGCATTAATAATAGCTAAATATGTATTTTCTTTTACTTTTTTATTAGTTTTTCCACGATGGGCAATTATTTTATTCATACTATATTATATTTATTTTATAAATATTTAGAATATATTGAAAATTAATAAATTATATGTTATCATTTATATATAAGAAAGTAGGAGGCAATATGAAGAAAAATATAATATTATTTAGTTTCGTATTATTTAGTTTTTTAATAATAGGAATTGATAAAGTAAATGCAGCATGTACTACTCATACAAATTATTATTTTTATAGTCTTACAGATTGGTATACTGCATTTGATGGTAAAGAATTTCCTTATAAACAAGTAAATACTGCTAGTTTTTCTGATGAATTACCAGTTGGAGCAGTACCAGAGAGCGCTAAATATAATTGGATAGATTTTTCAGCAGAAGAAGATGGTTGGACTTTTAGAAGATTTTGGGAAATAAAAAAAGATGTAGCTAATGATATTGATGTAATTAAAAATGGAGATGAATGGTATTTTGTTCATACTGCTACATGGATACATGATAATACTGGAGAAGTTAATGATGATAATCTAGATACTAGTAAGTTTAAAATAGAAGATATGGTTAGAAATAGCTATTATGCAGTAGCAGAAGATGGAACCATGGCTCTAAGAATACAAGATACCCCAAATAATATAATAACAGGAACCGTAGTTAGAACAATTGAAGAAACATGGAAAGATTTCGCAGAAGCTGCTCGTGCTCAAACTGCAAGTGATGGATCTCATCCAACAGATAAATATGTTTGGGTACCTGCATTACTTCAAGTAAAATTTAATGTATGTGATGAAGTAGTGGAACCAGAACCAACAGAAGAATATGATGTTATTGTAAAATACGTAGATGATGATACTAATAGCGATGTAGATGATACTTCATATCTAGGCTCATTTGCAACTGGAGATAGATATTCTACTACATGTCCTAAAACAATTGGAGAATATGAATTAGTAAGTAGTGAAAATCTATCAGGAATTATGTCAAGTAGTGATGTAACATTATATTGTCGTTATAGCAAACCAGAACCAGATCCTGAACCAGAACCAGAACCTGCAGTAGAATATAGTGTAGTAGTAAAATATGTAAATGATGAGACTGATGAAGAAATAAAAACTTCAAGCAATATTGGTAAATTTAAAGAAGGAGAAAATTATTCTGCTACTTGTATGGATACTATTGATAATTATACATTAGTTAGTAATAAAGAATTAAGTGGTACAATGCAAACACAAGATGTAGTATTATATTGTAGATATTCGCCACCAAAAACAGATCCAACTCCAACAGATAAATACAGTGTTATAGTAAAATATGTAGATGATGAGACTGATGAAGAAATAGAACAGCCTACTAATGTTGGAAAATTTAGCAAAGGAGAGCAATATTCTACTACATGTTATGAGACTATAAATGGCTATCAACTAGTAAGTCAAAAAAACTTTACAGCTACAATGGAAGATAAAGATGTAGTATTATATTGTAGATATAAATTACCAAGTCCAGATCCTACTTATAGTCTAACAGTAAACTTTTTAGGCAAAACAACACGTGAACCATTAAGAGATCCAATAGTTCAAAAAAATACTTATAAAACAGGAGATAAATATAAAGCAACTTGCCTAGATTCAATTGGATCTACATATATATTAGATAGTTATACTGGTAATTTATCTGGAACTTTTGCTAATAATGATATTACAATAAATTGTCTATATACAACACAGGCAATACAAACTTCTGATATACCTATATATGCAATAATAATTATTGGACTTGGAGCTCTAATCTACAGTGGTCTTTATATAAAAAATAAAAAGCTTAGCTAAAAGTTAAGCTTTTTTCTTAAATATATTTAAAAAAATATAAAAATAGTATATAATTAATATGAATAGAGGTGGAAAAATGAAAATAAAAATAGGAGTATTATTCGGAGGAAAAAGTGTTGAACATGAATTATCAATACTAACAGCTATTCAAGCAATGGATCAAATTGATAGTGAGAAATACGAAGTAATACCAATTTATATTACTAAAAACTTAGAATTTTACACTGGAGGAATGTTAAGATATATAGATAGTTATCGTGATTTTAATCTTATTAAAAGATATGCTAAAAAAGTTGATTTAATAAATAGAAATTCTAGATTTATATTACAAACTACAAATCATTTTAAAAAAGAATATAATGAAATACATATGGCTTTTCCAATTGTACATGGTGCTAAAACAGAAGATGGGACTCTACAAGGCTACTTACAATTACTAGGAATACCTTGTATAGGTAATAGTATATATGCCTCTGCAGTAGGACAAGATAAAGTATTTATGAGACAAATACTAGAGTCATCTAATTTACCACTTACTAATTATGTTTGGTTTTTTGATACAGATTATATTAATAATAAAGAAGAACTATTTAAAAAAATAAATAATTTAAAATATCCATTAATATTAAAACCTGCCACTTTAGGAAGTAGTATAGGAATAGAAATAATAAAACAAAAAGAAGAATTAGAATCTGCGATTGAAAAAGCTATAAAATATGATAATAAAATATTAATTGAAGAAGCAATAGAAAACTTAATTGAATATACATGTAGTGTATTAGGTAACAGTAGTAGAGCAGAAACATCAGATATTGAAGAAATAATTAAAAATAAAGAAATAAAAAAATATTCTGATAAAATATTAAAACCTGCAGATTTAGAAAATAATGAAAATTTAGTTAGAAATATACCTGCAGATATTTCTAATAAATTACAAAAAGATATTGAAGAATATAGTAAAGAAACATTTAGATTGCTTAATTTAAAAGGAATAGCAAGTATAGATTTTTTATATGATAAGACAAATAAAAAATTATATGTAGATGAAGTAAATACTATTCCAAATTATTTTTCTCATCATCTATGGGAAAATAAAAATGTATCATATAAAGAAATAATAAATTATTTAATTACTCAAACACTAAAAGATGTAAATAAAGAAAAAGAAATGACTCTAACTATAGATAATAATGTAATAGATATAATTAATCCAACTGATATACAGGAGTTAAAATAATGTATGGTTATATAAAGGGAAAAATAAAAGAAATTGAATCTAATTATATAATAATTGATAATAATGATATTGGTTATATTATATATGTAGCTAATCCTTATTATTATAAGATAGATAATGAGTATTTAGTTTATACTTATACTAATGTAAAAGAAGATGAATTATCTTTATATGGTTTTACTAATTTAGATGAGAAAAAAATGTTTCTAGATTTAATATCAGTAAAAGGAATAGGACCAAAAGCGGCCATTGCAATATTAGCAAGTGTAAGTGTTGAGGGAATTAAAGATGCAATTGAAAGAGAAAATATTTTATATTTAAAAAAAATACCTAAAATTGGAGATAAAGCTGCAAGACAAATAATATTGGATTTAAAAGGGAAATTAGCATCTAATAATAATGTATCTACAAATAATGAATTAAGTGAAGCACTAATGGCATTAGGTTATAAACAAAAAGATATAAGTAAAATTATAAATAAAGTTGATATTAATTTAACAATTGAACAACAAATAAAAGAAGCATTAAAACTATTATTAAAGTAGAAAGAGGCAAAAAAATGGATATAAAAAAAAGAATAGATCAATTAAAAGAAATCATAAATAAAGCTAATTTAGAATATTACATGTTAGACAATTCAATTATTGAAGATCAAGAATATGATCGTTATATGCAAGAATTAAACGAGTTAGAAGAAAAATATCCTGAATATAAAACAGAAGATTCTCCAACACAAAATGTTGGTGCTAAAATATTAGATAAATTTGAAAAAGTAACTCATCAAATACCAATGTTAAGTTTAGGTAATATATTTAATGAAAATGAAGTGATAAATTTTGATAAAAAAATAAGAAAAGAAATAGAAAATCCAAAATATGTATGTGAACTTAAAATAGATGGATTATCAGTAAGTGCAACATATAAAAATGGTATATTAATACAAGGAGCTACTCGAGGAGATGGAACAGTTGGAGAAAATATAACAAATAATGTTATGACAATTAAATCACTACCACATACTTTAAATCAAAAAATAGATATAGAAGTACGTGGAGAGATATATATGAGAAAAGATGTATTTGAAAAATTAAATGAGCAAAGAAAAAAAGAAGGAAAATCTTTATTACAAAATCCACGTAATGCTGCAAGTGGAAGTGTTCATCAACTTGATTATAATATTACTAAAAAAAGACATTTAGATTGTTTTATTTATCATTTGCCTAATCCACTTGATTATGATATATATACCCATCATGAAGCCTTAGAATTTATGGAAAAATTAGGCTTAGAAGTAAATAAAAATAGAATAGTAGCAAACAATATAGAAGAAGTTATAGACTATATTAACTATTGGAGCGAATTTAGAAATACACTACCATATGAAATAGATGGAATAGTTATAAAATTAGATGATATTAATAGTCAAAACAAATTAGGATATACTGCTAGAACACCAAAATGGGCAATAGCGTACAAATTTCCTGCTGAAATTGTAAAAACAAGGCTAATAGATATAATCTTTAGTGTTGGAAGAACTGGTAAAATAACTCCAAATGCAGTATTAGAACCAGTAAAACTAGCAGGATCAACAATAGCTAGAGCAACTCTACATAATGAAGATAATGTTATTTTTAAAGATATAAGAATAAATGATAAAGTACTAATAAGAAAAGCAGGAGATGTAATACCAGAAGTAATATGTAGTGATAAAGAAGCAAGAGATGGTAGTGAGAAGAAATTTGTAATGATTAAAAAATGTCCAATATGTAAAACAGATTTAATTAGAAAAGAAAAAGAAGCTGATTATTTTTGTCCAAATATAAATTGTGATGCTAGAAAAGTAGAAACAATAATTCATTATGCAGAAAGAGGAGCAATGAATATAGAAGGATTAGGGGAAAATGTAATTGAAGATTTATACAATCAAGGATTTATAAGAAGAATAGATGATATATATCATATAGAAAAATATGAAAAAGAATTAATTCTTCTTGAAGGATATGGTCCTAAACTTGTAAGTAATTTAAAAAAAGCAATTGAACAGAGTAAAAACAATTCTCTAGAAAAATTAATATATGGACTAGGAATAAGACAAGTTGGGGCAAAAACCGCTAAAATATTGGCAAAAAAATTTAAAAATATAGATAATCTAATAAATAGTGATTATGAGACTTTAAATAACATAAATGATATTGGACCAATAATAGCCAAAAATATAATTGATTATTTTCAAAATGAAGATAATATAAATTTAATTGAAGAATTAAAAAAACTAAATATAAATACTAAATATATATCACAAAATGAAACAGAAAAAGAAGAATTTGCAAATAAAAAATTCGTATTAACAGGAGCCCTTGATACAATAACAAGAGAAGAAGCAAAAAAACTAATTGAAAATTATGGTGGCAATGTTAGTGATTCTATAAGTAGTAAGACAAATGTCTTAATCGTAGGATCTAATCCTGGAAGCAAATATGAAAAAGCTATAAAATTAAATATTCCAATTTGGAGTGAAGAAGAATTTTTAGAAAAAATAAAGGAGGAAGAAAAATGAGAAGCAGAAAAAGAAGAAAATTAAAACCAATACCAATAATAATATTACTATTAATAGTTATATTAATTATAATAGCTATATTCATGTTAATAAAACCAGATAAATTAGAAACTAATAATGAGACAAAAATGATATCAATTACATCTTTAGAAGAAGCTAAACAATTTGCACAAGAGAATAACTTAAATTTAGATGTATCATATAAATATAGCAATGAAGTAGCTAAAGATAAAATAATTAGTCAAAGTATTAAAGTAAATGAAATAATTAAAGAAAATCAAGATTTATCAATAGTGGTATCACTAGGAAAATTAGATAAAGAACAACTAAAAAAAGATAATATAAATGAACTAGGTACAGTACCAATTATGATGTATCATGGAATAATAAATACAGATACAACTAACTACATTGGAGGAAATGTAGATAAAGATGGATATAATCGTACTAGTAATGCTTTTAGAGAAGATTTAGAATTTTATTATGAAAATAATTATCAAATGATTAGATTAGAAGATTATATAAATGGAAAAATTGATGTAGATTATAAAAAAAGTCCAATAATATTAACATTTGATGATGGAAATGCTAATAATATAAAAGTAGAAGGATTAGATGAAGATGGTAATATAATAATTGATAAAAATTCTGCAGTAGGAATATTAGAAGAATTTAAAAGTAAACATCCAGATTTTAATGTAACAGCAACTTTCTTTCTAAATTCTACATTATTTAATCAACCAGAATATGATGAGAAAATAATGAATTGGTTAATAGATAATGGATATGATATAGGAAATCATACTCAAAATCATCTTGATATAAAACAATCAAGTGCTACTGAAGTACAAAAAGAAATAGTAACTGTATATGAACAATTAGATCAAATTATTCCTGAAAAATATGTAAATATAATTGCTTTACCATTTGGAAGCCCATATTCAAAAGAACATAGTAATTTTCAATATGTATTAAATAGTACTTATAATAATAAAACATATAAAACAACTGCTGCCTTAAGAGTAGGATGGGAACCAGAATTAAGTCCATTTCATAAAGATTTTGATAAAACATTTTTAAAAAGAGTAAGAGCATATGATAATAATGGAGAAGAATTTGATATAGAAATGGTTTTCAATATGTTAGAAACTAGAAGATACATATCAGATGGTAATATAGATACAATAGTAACTTCACAAGATAATAATAGCCTAGTTGCGGACACTAATTTAGAAGTAATATATTATTAAGGAAGATATGATGAATAATAAAGGATTTGCCATATCAGGAATGCTATATGGAATACTATTACTATTTCTAATGATATTATTATCACTATTATATGTATTAGTAATAAGACTAGAAAGACTAACAACAATAAATGAAGAAGTAAGCCAAAATGTTGAAAATAAAAATATAAAAGATATAAATCAAACAATAAATACATCAAATTATTATATAACTTCAACACGAGGTAAATATGAAATAAAAATAAATTCTAATACATGTTATAGTTATTTACCAAAAAATGTTATCTTAAAAATACAAAATAATAAAATAAATTATATATTATCAACAGAACAAATAGATTCAGCACCATTAAATCCATTAGAATTAATAAATTGTACAAATAATTCAATTACTAGTGCTGATATAGTAAAAGTATATACTTCAGAAAAATAAAATATTTAATATTTTGTTTTTTTTATAAAAAACTATTGACAAACATTTGTTTATTTGATATTGTATTAATTGCAAGAAAGAAGGATAAAAATGAAAATAAGTTATAAATTATTACACAAAGACAAAAATACAAATGCTAGAATTGGGCAAATAAGTACTAATCATTCTACTGTAGATACTCCTATGTTTATGCCAGTAGGAACACAAGCAAGTGTAAAAACATTATCATTTGAAGAAATAAAACAAATAAAAGCAGGCTTTATATTATCAAATACTTATCATTTATGGTTAAGACCTAGCGAACAAATAATCCAAAAAGCTAAAGGATTACATAATTTTATGAATTATGATGGCCCTATATTAACAGATTCAGGAGGCTTTCAAGTATTCTCACTAGCAAAAGCTAAAGATATAAGTGAAGAAGGAGTAAAATTTAAAAGTCATATTGATGGTAGGAGCCTTTTTCTAACACCAGAAAAATCAATTGAAATCCAAAATAAATTAGACAGTGATATAGCAATGTGTTTTGATGAATGTCCTCCATATCCTGTAACATATCAATATATGAAACAAAGCGTAGAAAGAACCTTAAGATGGGCAAAAAGGTCTAAAGAAGCACATAAAAATGACAATCAAAGCCTATTTGGAATAGTACAAGGCGGAGAATTTAGTGATTTAAGAGAATATAGTGCCAAAAAAACAGTACAACTAGATTTTGATGGATATGCAATTGGAGGAACAAGTGTTGGTGAAGATAAAATAACAATGTATAAAATGATAGATGATGCTATAAAATTTTTACCAGAAGATAAAGCAAGATATCTAATGGGAGTAGGAGATCCAATCGACTTATTAGAAGGAATTGAAAGAGGAGTAGATATGTTTGATTGTGTCTTACCAACAAGACTAGCACGTCATGGACACGCATTTACACCAAATGGGAAAATAAATCTAAAAAATGCTAAATATAAAGATGACTTTACTCCAATAGATACAACATGTGATTGTTATGCATGCAAAAATCACACTAAAGCCTACATTAGACATCTAATTGTAGCAAAAGAAACATACGGACAAAGACTAATTTCAATACATAATTTAAGGTTTTTAATAAAACTAACTGAAAAAGTAAGACAAGCAATTAAAGAAGATAGATTTTTAGAATATAAAGCTAATTTTATTGACAAATATCGCTAGTTATACTATACTAATAAATAGTAGAGGTGAAATAAATGGATGTAATTAAAGCAAAAGAAATATTAGGTATTAAAGGAAATTTTGATGAAAACGATCTAAAAATAGCATGGAGAAATTTTAGCAAATTATATCATCCAGATTCTCAAAATTTATCTGATATGGTAAAATTCCAAGAAGGAAATGAAGCACACACTATACTAAAAGAGTATTTAAACAAGAAAAACTTTAATGCTAATTATGTATCAAGAAAATTATTATCCTTAAATACATTTTATATAGCTAATTTTTCTAATGTAAATATACCAAAACTAGAAATAGCTACTATAATAGAACAAGATATAAATAATTTAAAAAATAAATATTTAGATGAATATAATAATTTAAAATTAAATAATGCTAATAGTTTTGAACAAGATTACAATAACTTAACAAACCAAATAAATCAGAAAATAACTGCATTTTTAAACGATTTGTTTCATGAGATGGATAATAAATTTATAAATGATCAAGAACTTAAAAATATTGCTCAAAATACTAAAGAAGCAATGAAATCTCAAAATAATGTATATAGTATTTATGATTTATATGATAGATATATAAAACAAGTAGAAAAATACATAAGTAATACTCCTCTAACTTCAGAATATGCTAAAGCAAGAAGTAATCAAATGATAGAAAAATATATAAGCACTAAAGCATTTTTTAATAATAATGCATATAATAAAATTTTAACACTAATAAATAGAATATATTTAGAATTACCTTTAAAATTTGAACAATATAATGATATTATACAGTATGAAAAAGTTATTCAACAAGCAGATCAAAAAATAGAAAAATTAGTAATAGAATATCGTAATGAATTATTAAATGAATTAAAAGACTTAAAATTAAGTGAAAAGTTTCCTCATACTGATGTAATTATTAATGAGGCTAAAATAAATATATCTGAACAACTAGATATTGTTAAAATATATAAAGTTTATAATGAAACAGCAAAAAAGATTGAAAACAGTATTAAAAGCAAAATAAAAGAGCAATTAGAATATGTTATTTTGCCATTTAAAAATGATCCTAATTATGTTAATTGTCAACAAGTAATCGAAAGAAAATTAATAAATCAAATAAATAATAATTATAATTTAGCTAAAATAGGAAAATTAGATGATAAATATATTGAAAATTTTCAAAAAAGTTTATATCAAATATTTCAAGATTATCAAGCTTTAGTAAATAAAAAGCAAGAATTACTAGGGGATTTAGAGCCATTTATTTCACAACCAGAAGTAATAAATATTATAAATCAGTTAAATAATGCTAAAGAATATGATGATATTGAAAAAGCAAATATTAAAGCCTTTGAAGCAGTAGAAAAATTAACTAGAAATAATAAAAGTAAGCAAATTGCTGCTACTCAAAATGAATTATTTGATAAATTAAGTAATAAATCAAAAACTTCATCACCAAAAGAGATGCAAGAGTGTCTTCAAACACTAAATGAAGCATTAACTTTATTAGATAATTATTCAAAAGATCAAATAAATGTTGATCTAAATATAATTAGACAAATTGATTTTAAAAATAGTATTGAAGATTTGAAAAAAGTAAAAGATGCAACTCAAATAAAAAAACAACAAGATGTATATGATGATGAATTAATGATTGATATAGTAAGAAGAACTACGAGAAAATAATATCTAAATTATAGATATTTTTTTCATTAAAACTTTTAAATTATAAGTTTTTGTTATATAATTATTATATAAGTTAAAAAAAAGAAGGTGCTTTATGAGTATAAAATCACAAAATGTTACAATTGAAGAGTTACTAGATAAAATAAAAGTATATAACGATAATAAAAAAGATTTAGAACTAGTAAAAAAAGCATATGAATATGCAAAAGAAAAACATCATGGACAAACAAGAATAACAGGAGAAGATTATATTCAACATCCTTTAAATGTTGCATTAATTTTAACAACAATAAATGCTGATTGTAAATGTATATCAGCAGGACTATTACATGATACAATTGAAGATTGCGACTCTACAATTGAAGAAATCGAAAAACTATTTTCTCATGAAGTAGCAATGTTAGTAAATTGTGTAACCAAAATAAATAAAATAAAATTTAATAGTATTTCAGAACAAATGGCTGCTAATCAAAGAAAAATACTAGTGGGCTTATCAGAAGATGTAAGAGTTATTATTATTAAATTAGCAGATAGATTACATAATATGCGTACCTTATATGTATTATCAGAAGAAAAGCAAAAAAGAAAAGCCAAAGAAACATTAGAAATATTAACTCCAGTTGCACATCGTCTTGGAATAAATAAAATAAAAAGCGAATTAGAAGATTTATCACTACGTTATTTAAAACCAGAAGCTTACTATGATATAGTAGAAAAATTAAATAAGAAAAAAACTGAACGTGATGAGAGTGTAGGTAAGATGTTAAATGAGGTATCTAACTTACTAAATGAACATAATATAAAACATGAAATAAAAGGACGTAGTAAGAGTATTTATAGTATTTATAATAAATTAAATAAGGGTAAAAAATGGGAAGATATATATGATATATTAGCCTTAAGAGTATTAGTAGATACAGAACAAGAATGTTATTTAGCTCTAGGTTTGATACATTCTAAATATAAACCAGTTCCTAAACGATTTAAAGACTATATTGCAATGCCAAAGACAAATTTATATCAATCACTACATACAACAGTATTTGGAGTAGATTCATCATTATTTGAAATACAAATTAGAACATATGATATGGATAAAGTAGCAGAATATGGTATTGCTTCACACTGGTCATATAAAGAAAATAAAAATGCAACACTAGCAACTAAAGATAGTATGGAACAAAAATTACAAATATTTAGAAGTATAATAGAATTAAATAATGAAACAAATACACCAGAAGAATTTATCAATAGTGTTAAAAAAGATATTTTAACAGATAACTCTATATACGTATATACTCCAAAAGGAGATGTAATTGAACTACCAGAAGGTGCAACACCAGTAGATTTTGCTTATAAAGTTCACAGTGAAGTAGGTAACAAAATGATTGGGGCAATTGTTAAAGATACAATAGTACCTCTTAATTATAAATTAAAAACAGGAGATATAGTAAAAATAAATACATCAAAATTATCTAAAGGTCCTAGTAAAGATTGGCTAAATTTTGTTGCAACAACTCAAGCTAAAGCAAAAATAAAAGCATTTTATAATAAAATAAATAAAGATGAATTAATAACTCAAGCTCAAGAGTTATTAGAAAAAGAAATTCGTAAAAATAATTTAAGTATCACAGAAACTTTATCAAATAAAAATCTAGAAACATTAATTGGAGAGCTAAAACTAAAAGATATAAGAGAATTATACACATCAATAGCATTAGGAAAATATAGTCCAGCATATATATTAAAAATAATAAATAAATCAAAAAATCCTGATAAAAAAATAATAAAAGAAACAAATAGTAAAAAAACTACTAATATGTCTAAAAATGAAATATTAGTAGATGGTATAAATGAAATAAAAGTATCACTTAGTAACTGTTGTAAACCAATATATGGTGATGATATTATTGGATATGTAACAAAAGGATCTGGAATAACAATACATAGATCATGTTGTCATAACATAACATCAACTGAAGAGAGATTAATTAAAGTTAATTGGAATAAAGAAGTTGGTAAAAAATATTTTACTGATTTACTAGTATATACTAATTCAAGTGATAATTTATTAGATATTATAACAAAAGCATCATCTAATAATATAGTAATTGATAGTATTAATACTATTAATAAAAGTGATTTTAAAACCTATAGTATCACTATATTAGTAGAAAATAAAACAAAATTAGATAAATTTATAAATGATTTATATAATTTAAAAGAAATAGATAAAATAGAGAGGATTTTAAGATGAGAGTAGTTGTCCAAAGAGCTAAAAATGCTAGTGTAGTAGTAGAAGAAGAAGTAGTAGGAAAAATAAATTATGGATTAGTATTACTAATAGCTTTTACTAATAAAGATAATAATGATATAATAGATTATATGGTAAATAAAATAATTAATTTAAGAATATTTGATGATGAAAATGGTATAATGAATAAATCATTACTAGATATAGAAGGACAAATATTATCAATAAGCCAATTTACATTGTATGCAAATAGTCAAAAAGGAAATAGACCTAGCTATGCAAAAGCATTAAATAGTAAAGAAGCTAATATATTATATAATTATTTTAATAATAAAATAAAAGAAAAAAATATAAAAATAGAAACAGGAATATTTCAAAAAGATATGCAACTTACTCTAACAAATGATGGACCTGTAACAATTATATTAGAAAAGGAAGTGAAATAATGGAAAATAAAATAAATTTTAAACTTATCAATATTGCTATTATTATAGCCATAATTTTCTTATTATACCAAATAAGAGGCTTATGGCTAGGAGTAATTGATGTAGCACTAGATATAATAACACCATTTCTAATAGCCTTTGCAATAGCATATGCATTATATCCATTAACTCAAAAACTAGTAGTAAATGGCTTTCCAAAATGGTTAGCAAACTTATTAGTATTATTAATAACATTTGGTTTTATAATTACAATAATAATACTAGTAATACCAATGCTATATGAACAATTATTACTATTTTTAAGTAATATATCCACTTTCATAAGCGATATATCAGACAAGTATTCAATAAACCTAGGAGGTTTAGAAACATCATTAAGTGATATATCATCAAGTTTAATACAAAATGTAGGTAGTACAATATCAAATGGTGCAATTAATGTATTAAATGCATCAGTAGGCTTTGCAACAGCATTTATTGTAGTAGTCTTTGTATTTATATATTTATTAATAGATATGGAGAAAATAAGAGAAAATATAAAGAAATTTATTGGTAGAAAAAGAACAAAAGCATATAATTATATTAAAAAGTTAGACCATGAAGTAAGTAACTATTTTTCAGGATTAGGAAAAAATATACTAATTCAATTTGTAGAATATACAACCATTTTCTTCATAATAGGACATCCAAACTATTTAATTTTAGGAGTATTAATGTCTATATCAACAATAGTACCAATATTTGGAGGATTAATAGTAAATATTTTAGCCCTTTTAATAGCATCAGTAATTAGTCCAACTTTATTTTGGTTAACATTAGCGGTATGTTGTATATGTCCTCAAATAGATAGTTATGTAATTGCTCCTAAAGTATACGGTAAAACAAATCAAATTCATCCATTAATAAATATTTTTGCAGTATTTACTGGAGGTATTTTAGGAGGAGCACTTGGAATAATAATATCTCTACCAATAGCAATTATAATAATTGCAACATATAAATATTTTAAAGAAGATATTGGAAATAAAATAGAAGAGATAAAAATTAAAAAATAGGAGGTTTTATGAAAAAAATTATATTTCTATTAGTTAGTCTTATGTTATTTATTCCTCATATTAATGCTAAAGAATACAAAAATGAACAATTAATAATAGATGATGATATAATTATAGATAAAGATATTAATAGTTCTTCATTAATAATAGGAAGTAGCATAGAAGTAGATAACAAAATCGCAGGAAGTGGAATAATTTTAGGTAATAACATAAATCTTAATTCAAATATTGATTATTTATTTACACTAGGAACTAACATCACCTACAGTGGAAGTACTACAGATGCTCTATTAATAGGTAGTAAAATTGTATTAAATGAAAGCTCTAATATCAGTCGTGATATAACAATATTAGCAAAAGACGCTGAAATATCAGGCTCAATTAATCGAAACATTACAATTTATGCAACTAATGTTACAATAAAAGATGCTCAAATCGCAGGTAATGTAAAAATAGAAGCACAAAACATAAAATTAGAAGCAAATGCCGCTATTATTGGAGAATTATTATACAATGATGATGCCAAAATAACTATCTCTGATGTAGCAAGCATCGGAAATACAAAAACATACACCTCATCAAAACACCACCCAGAAACATTTCTAGATAAAGCAAAAGCATGTGCAATTGGAATGGTAAATATTTTAGTAGTTTTTGCCTTACTAGCATTCTTTAGTCCAAAACTATTTAATAAAATAGATGATAAGAAAAAAGATATAATTAAAAACATAGGATTAGGCTTCATTTTCTTATTGTTACTTCCAATAATTATTCTACTATTAATAATAACAGTATTTGGACTATCATTAGGAATAATTTTAATAGCAATATATTTATTATTAGTATATTTAGCAAATATGATAACAGGATATATAATTGGAAGCTTTATATGGGATAAATTAATAAAAAAAGAAAAAAGAATATATTTAACTGGTGTAATAGGAATATTAATATTATATTTATTAAAATTAATACCAATTATAGGTATTATAGTAACAATAATATCTACTATGATTGGAGTAGGTACAATTATTAGTTTATACAACAGAAAGAAAGTATAAAATGAAAGCAAAAATAGATATTGAAAAAGCTATAATAAAAAAATATCGTAAAGAAATATATTCTAAATTTGTAAAAGCAATAAAAGACTTTAATTTAATAGAAGAAAATGATAACATAGCAATATGTATAAGTGGAGGTAAAGATAGTTTTCTACTAGCAAAATGTATGCAAGAATTAAAAAGACACAATAAATTTGGATTTAATATAAAATTTATTGTTATGAATCCAGGATATAGCAAAGAAAACTTAAATCAAATAATAAAAATAGCTAAACATTTAGAAATACCAATCGAAATATTTACTTCAAATATTTTTGAAGTAATTAAAGAATTTGGTAATAATTCTCCATGTTATTTATGTGCTAGAATGAGAAGAGGAGCATTATATAATTATGCTAAAAAATTAGGTTGTAATAAAATAGCATTAGGGCATCATTTTAATGATGTAATAGAAACCATTTTATTAAATCAACTTTATAATGGAAACTTTTCAGCTATGTTGCCAATACTAGATAGTGATAATTTTGAAAATATGAAGTTAATTAGGCCATTATTTTATATAAAAGAAAAAGATATAATATCATGGCAAAAATATAGTGAAATTAATTTTATAGATTGTGCTTGTCATGTAACTAAAAAAAATATAGGTAAAAGACAAGAAATAAAACAATTAATAGATAATTTGTTAAAAACAAATCCTAATGCTGATATTAATATTTTTCATTCAATGTTTAATGTTAATCCTAATACTACAAAACAATTGTCAAATAAACGTAAAAATATTGAATAAATTATTTAATTATGATATACTTAAATTAGCTAGGAGATACGAATTCTATGTATAAAACCGACTAAAGATATATAAAGGGAAACTAATATATGTTATGTGTTGAAAGCTTTTAAATAAGAATCCTAATTAGCATATTGTGTTTACCCACCTGTTGTGGTAACGCGCGGGTTTTATCTTTATTAGAGCCGATCTTCTGGCTTTTTATTTTGGGAGGAAATTATGTTTAGTAAAATGATTAACCTAATAGAAGAAGAAAAATATAATCTAATAAAACAAAAAGTAGTTTTAATCGTTGGAATTGGAGGAGTAGGAGGCTATAGTGTTGAAACTTTAGTAAGAAGTGGTATTGAAAAACTAATTTTAATAGATTATGATACTTTTGAATTGAGTAATATAAATAGACAATTATATGCAAATATAAATACAATAAACAAAAAGAAAATAGAAGTAGCAAAAGAAAACATATTACAAATAAATCCTAATGCAAAAATAATTACAATAGATAAAAAATTAAATAAAGATAATATAAATATATTAGATAAGTATAAAATAGATTATATAATAGATGCATGTGATGATATAGAAGTAAAAAAAGAATTAATTTTAAAATCAATTAAAAATAAAATTAAAATTATCTCATCAATGGGAACAGGAAATAAATTAAATCCAACATTGTTTGAAATAAGTGATATTAGAAAAACTGAATATGATCCAATTGCTAAAAAAATAAGAAAGTTTGTAAAAGACAATCATATAAAAGAAAAAATAATGGTAGTATCTTCAAAAGAAAAACCAAAAAAAGCTAGTAGTATTAATTCTATTAGCTATGTACCATCAGTAGTGGGTATTTATCTAACTTATTATGTAATAAATGATATAATAAAATAATTATGTCATTTTTTCTAATTTATTCATAACTTCACTTAACATTTTCTCATTTTTATTATTACGAGGTTTATAATATTTGCGATTAACTAAATTATCAGGTAAATATTGTTGTTTAACATAACTATTTGGATAATTATGTGGATATAAATAATCACTAGAAGGATTTTTCAAATGTTTAGGAATATCAAAATTATTACCAGATCTAATATCATTTAAAGCCTCATCAATCGCACTTTCAGCACTATTAGATTTAGGAGACAAAGCAAGCTCAATAACAATTGCAGAAAGTACAATTCTAGCCTCTGGTAAACCTAATCTATAAGCACAATTAATCGCTGAATCAACTTTAACCCCCATAAGAGGATTAGCAAGACCAATATCTTCATAAGCAATAACACTAAGGCGTCTACAAATAGAATCTATATCTTCTGCTTCAATTAAACGAGCTAAATAATAAATAGAAGCATGAACATCACTACCACGAATAGACTTCTGTAAAGCACTAAGTAAATCATAATATCCATCGCCATTTTTATCACATATTAAATTAGCTTTAGTAACAAACATAGATAAAACATCTTTAGTAATATAATGAGAATCAACGGCAAAATAAGCAATTTCTAATAAATTATAAGCAAAACGTAAATCACATCCAGAAGCTCTTGCAATAATTTCATAACACTCATCATCTATCTTAATATTTTCTAAAACATTATCATTAACTACTTTTTTTAAACAATAAACAATATCATCAGTAGTTAAATCATTTAACTGAAATATTTGACAACGACTTCTAATCGCAGGATTTATACTATGATAAGGATTAGAAGTAGTCATACCAATTAAAATAATTAAACCATTTTCTAAATAAGGAAGTAATAAATCTTGCTTATCTTTATTCATACGATGAATCTCATCAATAATTAAAATCATACCATTATACATTTTAGCTTCTTCAATAACAACATCAAAATCTTTCTTATTATTAACAACAGCATTCAAAATCCTATAACGATAATCTAACTCTTCTACAATTGCTTTTGCAATAGAAGTCTTACCAGTACCAGGTTTTCCACATAAAATCATAGAAAATAATTTTTTATTTTTAACTAAATTACTAATAATTTTATTCTTACCAATTAAATGATTTTGACCAACAATATCATCTAACTTTTTAGGTCTTAATCTATCTGCTAAAATTGAATTATTCATCTTATCACGCTCTTTCTTTATTATTGTACCAAAACTTTAGTTTATTGTAAATAAACTAATTATATGCTATAATTAATTAAAGTGGTGATATATGAAAAGTGCAAATTCTATGTTAAATAAAGAATATAAAGATATTATTCTAAACTATAAAACTTATTTATTATATGATAAACAATTATCAAATAATACTGTTAGTTCTTATATATATGATATTGAAAGATACTTACTATATATGCAAAAAAACAACGTAACTAACATAAATAACATAACAAAAGAAAATATAACTAACTATATAACTTATTTAGACGAAAAAGAAATGGTTAGTAATTACACCTTAGCACGTAAAATAGTTACAATAAAGTCATTTCATAATTTTATAAGTTCTAAATATATGATAAAAGACGTAAGTATTAAAATAGAACATCCAAAATTTTATAAAAAAATACCAAATGTTTTATCAATTGAAGAAATAGAACAACTATTAAATATAGAACTAAAAACTGCATTTGATTACAGAAATAAAGCAATGTTAGAATTAATGTATGCAACAGGTATTAGGGTAAGTGAAGTATGTAATTTATTAGTAAATGATATAAATTTATCAGAAAAATATGTAAAATGTTTTGGAAAAGGATCAAAAGAAAGAATAGTACCTTTAGGAAATATTGCTATAAATTATTTAAAAATATATATAGAAGAATATAGAAATAAGTTAATCAAAAATAGTTTAACACAATATTTATTTTTAAATAATCATGGAAATAAAATGACAAGACAAGGATTTGAATTTATTTTAAAAAATATTGCAAAAGAAAAACAAATAACAAAAAAAATAACACCACATATGTTAAGACATTCATTTGCAACACATCTTCTAAATAATGGAGCAGATTTAAGAAGTATACAAGTAATGTTAGGACATACAAATTTATCAACAACACAGATATATACAACAGTAAGTGATGAAGTATTAAAAGAAAACTATGATTTATATCATACAGATTTATAAGGAGGAAAAATATGAAAATAAATAAATTAATGTTTAGAGAATATGATATAAGAGGAATTTATAATGAAGATATTGATGAAGAAGTATCATATCTAATAGGAAGAGCATTTGCAAGCAATTTAAAGCGTTTAGGAAAGAGTAAAACTATTGTCGGCTATGATAATAGAGCATCATCTACAACCATTGAAAAAAGCCTCATAAAAGGCATTACAGAAAGTGGAGTAGACGTAGTAAGATTAGGATTAGTAACAACACCAATGTATTATTTTGCATGGGATTATCTAAATATAAAAAGTGGTATCATGATAACAGCATCACATAACCCAAAAGAATATAACGGTTTTAAATTTAGTTATAATGGTCTACATAATGCATGTGGAAATGATGTATACAATTTATATGATGTAATAATAAATAAAGATTTTACTAAAGGAAATGGTAAAATAGAAGAAAAAAACATCAAAAAAGATTATATAAATTATATATTAAAAGATATAAAACTAGGAAATAGAAAACTAAAAGTAGCATATGACTGTGGAAACGGAACAACATCAATTGTAGCAAAAGAAATATTTGATACACTAAATATTGACACAATACCACTATTTATTGATTCAGATCCTAACTTCCCAAACCATCACCCTGATCCATTAAATGAAGATAACTTAAAACAACTAAAAGAAGCTGTTTTACAAAATAAAGCCGATTTAGGAGTAGCATTTGACGGTGATGGCGATAGAGTAGGGGTAGTAGATGAAAACGGACAAATGATTGCAATAGATAAATACATGATAATAATATGGCGTGATATATACAATAAAGTTGACAACAAAAAAGCATTATTTGACGTAAAATGTTCAAAAGTATTAGAAGATGAATTAACAAAATTAGGCATAGAAGCTGTATGTTATCGAACTGGAAATTCATATATGAAACAAAAATCAGTTGCAGAAAATTTTCCATTTGGAGGAGAATTATCAGGACACGTATTTTTTAGAGATAGATTTAATGGTAATGATGATGGAATATATGCTGCCTTAAGATTAATTGAAATATTATCTAAAACAACAAAAACAACATCACAATTATTAGAAGGAATAAATACATATTATAATACCAACGAATTAAAAATAAAAGTAGATGATACAATAAAATTTAAAATAATAGATAAAGTAAAAGATTATTGCAAAAACAAAAACTATAAAATTATAACTATAGATGGTGTAAAAGCCATATTTAAAGACGGATCTGCAATAGTTAGAGCATCTAATACTGGACCTAATATTACAATGAGATATGAAGCTACAACTCCAAAAAGATTACAAGAAATAGAAGAAGAGTTTACTAATTTATTAAATGACTTAATAAAATAATACTCTTCTTTTCTCTATTTATAGAACTTAACATAATATATATTATAATAACCAATAATTTTTGCAAAAAAATATAATAAACAATATAATTATATTATAAAAATAAATATTATATAAATAATTAACTTAATATAATACATATAATATATAATTTGTAATTAATAATAAATTAAATCATATTAATATTTTATATATAATTATT
>CALVVX010000009.1 GCA_944364015.1 uncultured Bacilli bacterium
AGATAATAATAACATCAAATGACCCAGACTTAAAAACAAAAAAAAGAGAACAAGAATTAGAAAATAAAGGATATAGTATAATAAAAACAACATATCATAAAAATACAAAATATGTAGAAGAAATACTAAGCCAATACTTTTTAGAATGGATACCAAACAACTTTTTCGACATTAAACTAGCTAAAAAGATAAAAAAACTATTAATGTCAATAAGAGATGAAAGATTTCTAAATTACCTAATAAACAAAACAAATGGGAATATAGAAATGATGAAAAGTATCTTAAGAATATATTATGCAACAAATGAAACAATGTACGAAGCAATAGAAAAAGTAGTCAACGTATCAAACGAAATAAACATAAAACGTCCAAAAAAAACTCTACATATATAAATTATTGTAAAATATATTGTAATTTTTTCGTATTTTTGGTATCATAGTGTATTGAAAGGATGAGAAGTGTGAAAAAAGAAAACAACGAAAAGCAAAAAAAAGATATGAGTAAAATACTAAAGAAAAATAGTACAAGCAAAACAGAAAAGATGAAAAAGGGATTATTAAAAGTAGATGAAAACAGAAACATAATCTACTCTTTCCTAGGAGGAGCCTTATTAGTAGCACTAATTACAGTAATAATTTGGCCAGATAGAATAGCAACACTAGAAGACGGAACACAACCAGTAGTAACAATCGAAGGGAAAACATTTACCGCTGACTTTCTATATGAGCAAATGAAAGATAAATTTTCAATAAGCTTATTATTAGACAGCATCGACAATGAAATTTTGTCAAAAAAATATGAAGAAAACGACGAAATGAAAGAAGAAGTACAACAAACTGCAGATGAATATATATCATATTATACACAATACGGCTATACAGAAGAAACATTTCTAGAACAAAACGGCTTTGCCAGCAAAGAAGAGTTTATAGACTATCTAAAAATAGACTATCGCCGTAAATTATACTATGAAGATTATCTAAAATCACAAGTAACAGACAAAGATATAGAAAAATATTACAATGATGAAGTATTCGGAGACATAAACACTCAACACATGTTAGTAGAAGTAAACGAAGACATGTCAGATGAAGATGCAAAAGCAAAAGCCGAAGAAATAATAAAAAAATTAAATGACGGTGCAACATGGGAAGAAGTAAAAGAAGAATACAAAGATGACGTTACATTTGAAGATTTAAAATACGTCGCATTTAACGCCAACTACGAATCTGAATTCATAGACGCATTAGTAAAACTAAAAGAAAACAGCTATACCAAAGAACCAGTAAAAACAACATATGGATATCATATAATATATAGACTTGATCAAAAAGAAAAAGCCTCACTAGAAGACTTAAAAGACAGCATAATTGAACAACTAACAGATAAAATGGATGAAGAAGATCCAAACTTATACAACAAAACAATGATAAAAATGCGTGAAGATGCAAAAATAGACTTCAAAGACACCGTAATGAAAGAAAAATATGAAATATACTGCGACAATTTACTAAAATAAAACAATAAGCTATACGATATTTAATGCGTATAGCTTATTTTAATAAATTATAAACTTCTTCCAAAGATAAATTCTGCTTAACATCATATTTAGGAATCAAATGTAGATGAAAATGCTTAACATCCTCAACACAACCATTATTTTGACTAATAGTCAAACCATCAAAATGAAGTTTATCCTTAATATGCAAATACATCTTCTTATAAACCATCATAATATGATTTAAAGTATTCAAATCAATATCCTCAATATCTACATAATGCTTCTTTGGAATAATCAAACAATGACCACATTCATCAGGATGAATATCAAGTATAACCCTAACAACATCATCCTCATAAATAGTATAAGAAGGCATTATCAAATCATTAATTTTACAAAAAATACAATCCAAAATATCATCTCCCTCTCAATTATAACATTAATAATAACATTTGACAAATTATATTTATTATGCTACCATATATTGCAATTGGGGTGATAAAATGTTTGAAGAAATCGAAAAACTAAAATTAGAAGAAAAAATAAGCATATACAGAAAACTAGTAGAAATAAGTTTAAAAAAAGAATTTCCAAACAACGACTTATACATAATAGGAAATTTAAGACTAAACAGTAATGATATAATAGAAATAACAAGATATGCAATATTAATATATGGCAATTATAAAGAAATACAAAAATACTATAAAAAATTTGGCTTAACAACCATATCAAAAGACGTAAATCAACTAGACAAAATGAAAAACGATAAAGCAAAATACATATATTATTTTAACAAACAATACGGATCAGACAAAAAAGAATGTCAAAAACTAGCTAAAAATTTAGGAATAACCCTAATAGACATAAAATTAATATCAAAAGATTACGCTGTAAGTTACCTAAAAACACCAAAACAAGAATATGATTGGGAAAACTATGTAAGAGGAATGAAAAATAACAACGAAATAAAAGCAAGAATGTCATACATAACATTATTTGATTTACTATTAAAATTTGAAGACAAAAAAGATATAATAGACATAATAGAATATAGCAATGTAGAAATGAATAAAATAAGAAGAGAATTAGAAATGCATCTTGACACATACATGAGAACAAAAAACCTAACTGACGAAACAACAAAACAAGAATTACAAGAAAAATTATCAATATATTACAACGAAGAAAAACGAAGAAAACAAGTAGAACAAAAAGAAAAAGAAGCCAAACAAAAAACAACTAAAATAGGAAAAGCCATAATCACAGTAACAAAATGCATCAATAGCGACTATCCTGCAATTAGCAATATAGACTTTGCTAACCACCTTCAAATAACAAAAGAAAGCTTAAATAGATATATAAGCATAGTTCAACGAACAAATCCAGAATTATATAAAGAATACAAAGCAAAAATAGAAGCTAATGCAAAAGCAAAAATAGAAGAAAAACAAGAAATAGGGAAAATAGTAGCACACTACTTAAAATACGGAGTAGAAACAGAACAAGGACTAAGAAAATTTGATTTAATAGATTATTATGCCTTAACAGAGTATAATATCAAAGAAATATGCAGTGTATCATCAAACGTAATCCCACGTGAAGAGTACATAGAAATGGCAAAACTACGTGTAACCAACACAACCCTAAAAAATCATCAAATCGTAACCAGCAGACTATTTGTAGGGGACATAGAAGTAGGCTGTCAAAAAGACAGTCAAGGCCTACCAATAAAAGGAACAGGAAGAAAAATAACACAACAAGACTTTGATGAAATAAAAAAAGTATACAAAAAATACAACATTCCAAAAGAACTATACAAAGTAGCCCTAGAACGAATAAAAAATGGCATAGATCTAGAAGACATTGCACTCACACGTAATGATATAGAAAAAAAGAAAAAAAGACATAAGTCTTTCCGTTAATACTTAAGATATCATTATAATTATGAGTCTTTTTTTCTGTATTTATACACAATATATGTAAAAAATAAAAAATAAGTGATATAATAAATTAGCGAGGTGTAAAATGTTAGAAATAAAAAATTTAAAAGTAAGCGTAAATAATAAAATAATATTAAATAAATTTAATTTAGAAATAAAAAATGGTCAAATATGTGCCCTTATGGGACCAAACGGAGTAGGAAAATCAACTATTTCAAAAGTAATTCTCGGAGATAAAAATTACAAAGTGCTAGAAGGAACAATAAAATATAATAATCAAGAAATAACAAAACTTCCAACAGATAAGCGAGCAAAACTAGGAATATTTCTAGCCATGCAAACTCCCTCTACAATCGAAGGAGTAAGCAATCAAGACTTCTTAAAAACCGCAATGGAATCAACATTTGAAAAACACATAGGACTATATCAGTTCATATTAGAATGTGAAAAAGCAGTAAAAGAGTTAAAAATGGATCCAACTTTAATACAAAGAAACTTAAACGATGGATTTTCTGGAGGAGAAAAAAAGAAAAACGAAATTCTTCAAATGAAACTTCTAAAACCATCACTAATAATACTGGATGAAATAGATTCTGGATTAGATGTAGATAGCATGAAAACAGTATTTACAAACATAAAAGACTATTTAGAAGAAAACCCACAAACATCACTTTTAATTATTTCTCATTATCCAATGATATTTGAATATTTAAAACCCGATACCGTAAACATATTATCACAAGGTAAAATAGTAAAAACATCAGACTACACCCTAGCACAAGAAATATTTAAAAATGGATACAATAAATACATAAAAGCACTTAACCAAGAGGATAAAAATGAATAAAATAACAGTAGAAAAAAACAAAATATATATAAATAATCAAATAAAAACTAATGAAGAAATAATAATCGGAGGCAACAACACCTATCAAATAGAATATCAAGATAATCAACAACTAAACTTAAATATAACCATCCAAAAAAACTCAAATATAAATTTATTCATAGTAAACAAAGACCAAAGTAAAAATATCAACATCAATTACAACATATCAAAAAACAGTAGCCTAACCATAAATAAATTTTATTATAAAAACGAACTAGAAGAAACAATTACAATAAACCTAAACGAAGAAAATAGCAAAATAACATATAATTTTAGCACTATATGTACAAACACTCAAAAATATAAACTAATAATAAACCACAAAGCAAAAGCAACTACTAGCATAATATCTAACAGAATAGTAACCGTAGGAGAAGGCGAAGTTGACTTTCAAATAGATAGCAATGCAAAAAAAGGCACATCACAATGTAAAATGGATCAAAGTACAAAAATAATAACCACTAATGATGTAAAATCCACAATAAAACCAAATATGTTTATAGATGAATATGACGTTGAAGCCAAACACGCATCAACTGTAGGAACCATAAAAGAAGACCAATTATTTTATCTAATGAGTAGAGGAGTCAAAAAAAGCGAAGCACTAAAACTTATAATCAAAGGCTATCTTATATCAAACATAAATAAAAACCCATTTATTTGTGCAAATATAATAAATATAATTAATAAGTATTGGAGGTGAAACATGAACAGAGAAGATTTTCCAATGTTAAAACACGAAATAGTATATTTTGACAATGGAGCAACAACCCTAAAACCAAATGCAGTCAAAGAAGCAATCAACGACTACTATGAAAACTACAGTGCAAACGCACACCGAGGAGACTATAAAATAAGCAACATAGTAGATGAAAAATATGAACAAACAAGAACCAAAGTAAAACAACTAATAAACGCTAAAGAAGACAGTGAAATAGTATTCACAAGTGGCACCACAGATAGCCTTAACTTAATAGTAAATGGCTATTTTAAACAAAACCTAAAAAAAGATGACGAAGTATTAATAACTTACAGCGAACATGCCTCAAATATATTACCATGGTTTATTTTAGCCAAAGAAATAGGAATAAAAGTAAAATATATTGAACTAGACCAAAACTATGAAGTAACAATAGAAAATGTAGAAAAAGTAATAACACCAAAAACAAAAGTAATATCACTAGCACACATAACAAATGTAATATCAGACGTACGACCAATCAAATCAATATCACAACTAGCACACAAAAACAATATTTTACTAGTAGTTGATGCTGCACAAAGTATTGCACACACAAAAATAGACGTAACTGATATGGATATAGATTTTCTTGCATTCTCTGCCCATAAAATGTATGGACCAACAGGAATAGGAGTAATGTATGCAAAATACAAACTACTAGATAAAATGCAACCAAGAAACTATGGAGGAGGAATGAATGCCGTATTCACCAAAGATGGATACATAGAACTACGTGAAATACCAACAAGATTAGAAGCAGGAACCCCAAACATAGAAGGTGTAATCGGATTATCAGCAGCCATTGATTATATAAACAAAATAGGAATAGATAAAATACACAAATACGAACAAGAATTAAAAAAATATCTATTAGAACAACTAAATCAATTAGACTTCGTAGAAATATATAACAAAAAAGCCCAAGGAAGCAGTGTAGCATTTAACATAAAAAACGTATTTGCACAAGATACATCAATCTATCTAGATAAATATAACATTTGCATTCGAGCGGGCAATCATTGCGCTAAAATACTAAACGAAGCAACAAAAATAAACAACACTTGTAGAATAGTATTAAGTTTTTATAACACTAAAGAAGAAATAGATCTATTAATAAATGTATTAAAAAATATAAAAAACATATGGAATGAAATCCTATAAGGAGGCAAAATGGATCCAAATTTAAAAAGAAGCATTATTTTAGACAACTATGAAGATACAACTAACAGAAAAGACATAGAAGATAAAAAATATATAAAACATAACAGTAGAAACATATCCTGTATAGATAATATAAATTTATACATAAAAATAACAAATAACACAATCGAAGATATAAAATTCAATGGTGAAGCATGCGTAATAAGCATTGCAACAACATCAATAATGAGCAAACTACTAAAAGGTAAAACCATAGAACAAGCAATAAAAATTATAAAAAATTATAACAACATGATTGAAGAAAAAGAATACGATTCCAAACTACTAGAAGAAGCAAATGTCTTTAATGATATCTACAAACAGCCAAATAGAATCAAATGTGCAACTCTAACATGGAATGGATTACTAGAAGAACTAACAAAATATCAAAATGGAATACATAATTAATTTCAATTATTCAAATAAACAAAACAATATATTAGATATAATAGTTAGAAATGCACGTAGTGAATTAGAACAAAAATTAAAAATAGATATCAAAAAACATGGATTAACAAATAAATGCGACTATGCAAGATCAATCGTGGCAAAATATCTAGATAAAGCAAAAATAAATTATGATTATATAGAAACCACACAAATACTATCAAACGATGTAACAGGACATTCATTTTTAATTGCATATTTAGAAAATGATAGCTTTATTATAGATATAACATATCAACAATTCTTTAACAAAGAACAATGTAAAAAAGAAAACTATCAAAAATATCAAGACTTAATAATAAAAGCCCCACTGCCAGGCTATTATTATATAACACATCCTAATGATATTAATATAGCCAAAGAAATATTAGAAAATGGATATATAAAATTAAACGAAAAAAACCTAAAAACATATTTAGATAGCTTTTATTTAACCAGAAGAGGAAGAATAATAAATACAGACATAAAAGCAAGTACATATATAAATGCAATAGAAAGTATAAAAAGAAAAAATCAACACAAAAAGTAGAAAAAACAAAACTATACTTTTTTTTTCATATTTAATGTTGTATAATAAAAAAAGAAATGGTGATAACAATGAAATTAAACAAAAAAACTATCGAAAAAATATCAAAAATAAAAAATGAAGATGAATTTATAAAAGAATTTAGATTAAAATGTTTAGAAAGCTTCAATAACCAAGAACTACCAAATTTTGGACCAAAAATAAATATTGATTTTGATTCTATAAATTATTATAAACAAGCCCAAGAAACATTAACAAATAATTGGAACAATATATCAAATAAAGTACGAGAAGAATTTGATAAATTAGGAGTAATAAAAGCAGAAAAAGAATATTTAGATGGAAGTAAAGCACAATATGATAGTGAAGTAATATATAAAAACATGATCAAAGAATTAGAAGATAAAAAAGTTATATTTTTAGATACAGATACAGCTATAAAAAAATATCCAAAATTATTTAAAAAATATTTTAATACTCTAGTAAAGTATGATGAAAACAAATTTAGTGCTTTAAACGGAGCAGTCTTTAGTGGAGGAACATTTATATATATACCAAAAAATACTAAATTAGACAGACCCTTACAAAGCTATTTTAGAATAAATAGTAAAAATATGGGACAATTTGAAAGAACTCTAATAATAGTAGATGATAATAGCCAACTACATTATATAGAAGGATGTACAGCCCCATATTACACAGAAGATGCTCTACATGCTGCAGTAGTAGAAATATTTGTAGGAAAAAATGCTAAATGTAGATACACTACCATTCAAAATTGGTCAAAAGACGTATACAATTTAGTAACAAAAAGAGCTATAGTAGAAGAAAATGGAACTATGGAATGGATAGATGGAAATATAGGATCATGCGTAAATATGAAATATCCATGCTGTATTTTAAAAGGAAAAGGAGCAACAGGAAACTGCATAACAGTAGCGTCCGCATCAAATAATCAAATACAAGATACAGGAGCTAAAATGATACATCTAGCCCCAAATACAAAAAGTAATATTATAAGTAAATCAATAGCCAGAAATGGAGGAATAGCAACCTACAGAGGAACCGTAAAAATTGCAAAATCTGCAAAAAATTCTTATGCATATGTAAAATGTGATACAATGATATTAGACAAAGAATCTCAAAGTGATACAATACCAACAAATATAGTAAATAACCCAACATCAATATTAGAACATGAAGCAACAGTCTCAAAAATAGCAGAAGATCAACTATTTTATCTAATGAGTAGAGGAATAAACGAACAAACTGCAAAAGAATTAATTGTATTAGGATTTGTAGACACATTTAAAGAAGAATTACCAATGGAATATGCAGTAGAATTAAATCGTCTACTAGCAGAAAACATGAAATAGGAGGAAAAATGAAAAAATTTTTAATAACAATAATAATAATTTTATTAATAGGATTTACAATATTTTATTTCTTTGCCATGAAAGAAAAAGAAATACCAAAAGTACAAACAGAAGAAGAAACAGTAAAAATGACTAAATACTATACATATTCAACCTATCTAAATATGGAAGCAACATTAGAATTAAAAGAAATAAACTTTAAAGACATAAAATTAACTTTATACAATGGAGAATACAAAGATTATGAACTAAACTATGAACTAAACGGAAGCACACTAAAATTTAATCTAGCAGAGGAATTAAATCGAGGATTATACCTAGATGATATTGAAAGATCCAAATACTATTTATTTGTAAAAATAACATATGAAAATTATGAAGATGAAACCGCAGAAGACGAAATAAAATACTATCGAATAGATAATCAAACAGAATACGATAAAACAACATATTATACAATGAGCAAATACAATAATGAAATAATAATAAGTTCAGAAAATGAATATCCAACTCTAATGTTTGAAGTAAAAGAAAACAAAAATGAAGAAGTAGTAGATATTGCAATAGACCCAGGACACGGAGGAATGGATGGAGGAGCAGAAGCATTTGGATCATGTGAAAGAGACTTTACATATAACCTAGCAACAAAAGTTGGTGAAAAACTACAACAAGCAGGATATAAAATTGTATATACTCGACAAGAAGTATCAAAAAACGAGCTAATTGAAGAGTATAATGAAAATGGTAGAGCAGTAATACCATCTAAAAAACATGCTAAATATGTATTATCTATTCACTTTAATAGTAGTGATGCAAATTATGTAAAAGGATTAGAAGTATATAGTCCAATAGGAATAAATTATGATTTTGCAAAATCACTAGTAGAAAATATTACTAAAGAAAGTGGACTAACAATATCAACAAGACAAACCTATAAATTAGAAGATGGAATATATGGACACAATTTTACAGAATCAGATATAGAAAATTCCTTAAAAGGATATGAAGAAAAAGGATACAAACCATATGATATAAAAACATATTCTAATTATTACTACATGATAAGAGAAACTGGAGGAATAGTAACAGGAGCCTATGTAAGTGATCTAAATGAAAAAGTAGGATATAACCCATATTATAATTCAAACACAGGAGCAGAAAGTTATATTTTAGAACTAGGTTATATAACTAATGAGAATGATTTAGAAATAATAAAAAATAACCAAGAACAACTAGCAACAGGAATAGCAAATGCAATAAGTAAAAATTTATAAAAAATATAAAATTAAAAGATAAAAAAAATATAAAATAACCAAAATATTAATACAAAAAAAGTTAAATTGCAAAAACAAAACAAAAAACAAATAATAAAATAATAAAATAGACCATTTATTATTACAATATATAATATAAGATACAAAAAATCAAACATAAAAATTAATATCAAAATATAAAAATAAACAAACTAATTTTGAAAAAACAATATACCATGTTATATTTTTGACGAAAGGAGGAAAATAACATGGTAAATCAAATTGTATTAGTAGGAAGAATAGTAAAAACACCAGAATTAAGAGTAACAGAAAATGGCAAGAAAATGTCCTCAATAGTACTTGCGGTTCCAAGAAATTACAAAAACTCTGATGGTCAATATGATACAGATTTCCTAGATTGTACCCTTTGGACTGGAGTAGCAGAAAGCACCGCAGAATATTGCAAAACAGGAGATTTAATTGGAGTACGTGGACGCGTACAAACAAGAATAATAGAAAGCAACGATGGAACAAAGAAAAAGAAAACAGAAATAGTTGCCGAAAAAGTAAATTTTTTATCATCAAGTCATCATGAAGAATAGATTTTGGTAAAAATTTTACCAAAAAACGTCAAAAATAGTAAAAAAAAGTTTCTATTTAGTTAATATTGATAAAAAATTGAGCAAAATGTAATAAAATTGTATTAACGGAGTGATAACGAGTAAAAATACTTAAGAAAGAGGGATAGCTATGTTAATCGGAAAAAGAATCAAAGACTTACGTATTGCAAACGGAATATCACAACAAGAACTCGGAGATAAAGTAGGAGTAACTAAAGTTTCAATCTGTGGATACGAAAATGGATCAAGAATGCCAAGTTTAGAAACATTTGTAATGCTTGCAGATACATTTAATACTACTACAGATTATCTTCTAGGAAGAGAAGTATCAGTAACATCAGAAGAAAGCAATCAATACGTAGGAGCAATATCAGATCAAGATATAGAGTTTATTCAAGAATTAAAACATTATCCAATGGTCTATAACAAAATTATTAAGGATATTAAAAGATCCGTTAATGTAATTAATAAAAAAATGCGTTAAAAACTAGATATCTAGTTTTTTTCATTATAAATAAAATAAAAAATATAATGTAATATGAAAACAATAATATTAATAATTAAAGGATTTATAATTGGAATAGCAAAAATAATACCAGGAGTATCTGGAGCAGTATTAGCTATAAGTATGGGTTTATATGATAAATCTATTAATGCCATAACAGAATTTTTTTCTAATCCCAAAAAGAACTTCTTATTTTTAAGCCCAATAGCAATTGGAGTATTATTTGCAATGATAATAGGTAGTAATATATTATTATCATCATTAGAAAACCATTATCTTGCCACTATGTTATTCTTTATAGGATTAATAATAGGTAGTATACCTACAATATATAAAAAAACAGATAAATCAAAAAAAGGAATATTAATAATTATAATATCATTTGTAATAATGTTTATAATATCTATATCAAATATAAATAATACATACATAGAAAAAAATAATCCATTAGATTATTTAATATACTTCATATCAGGACTAATCGAAGCAATAGCAACAGTAATCCCAGGAATAAGTTCAACAGCACTTCTAATGATAATAGGAACTTATGACATAATATTAGAAACAATATCAAACTTATTATCAATAAAAGATATCATAAACAATATAGAAATAATATTATGTTATTCAACAGCTATGTTAATAGGAATAATTATAACAAGTATAACAATAAACTACTTATTTAAAAAATATAATCAAAAAACATATTCTGCTATATTTGGAATAATATTATCTACTATATTATTATTATTAATAAAAACATTTTCCATTCCAATAATATTACAAGATTTAATAATAGGAATAACTTTATTATCATTAGGAATAATTATATCTTTTTATTTCGAATCTTAATTTTATTCTTTATACTATCCATAAACCTAAATCCAGGAAAAGCAGAGAAAATTCTTCTTTGAAATAATTTTTTACTAAGTATTTGTTTAACGACTCTAGATATTTCTTCAGTAGAATCTTTTTTTACTTCTTTTGCAGTTCTAGTAATTTTATAAACTATATTAAATGATAAAACACAATCAACAAAAAATACAATAAATAAAACAATAGATAAAATTATTAAAACAATATCAGGTATTTTTAAAATAAGATTTTCAATAATAGGATTTAAAAAACAAATAACAATAACACTAGCAAGCCCAAACATAATAGCATTAGATAGGCAAATACGACCATTAAGATTAAATTTATGATTATGATAATCCCACCATCTAACTTTAAAAATCTTCTCTAAAATAACACTAACCATATATTCTAAAAAAGAACAAATAATAAAAGCAAGTAAAAATACAGTAACTAAATTATCTTTATACTGTGTCAAATACAATATCATAATTAAAACCGCTATTCCATAAATTGGACAATAAGGACCAATTAAAAAACCACGATTAATAAATCTTCTTTCAATAATAAAACAACTAACAACTTCTATTATCCATCCTATAAAAGAATAAATCAAAAAAAGTAAAAAATAATGTAGAAAAATTTGCACTTTCTCACCTCTAGACAAGTATATCATAAGAATAAAAAAATAACAAATATATTGCTAAATATAAATAAATGTAATATAATTAAATAAAGGAGAGATGTTATGTATTGTGGTGAATGTGGTACAAAAAATAATAAAGATGCACTTTATTGTAGTGAATGTGGAAAAAAATTAGTGCAAAAAGAAAATAAACAACCAATGTCAAAAAAGAAAAAGTTTATTCTTATAACAATATTAATAATAGTAATAGCTCTAGTAATAGGATATAATATTATTAATAGTATGTGTTCTGCAGAAAAAGTAGCAACAAGTTATGTAGAAGCATTAATTAATAATGATGCTGATAAATTATATGATACTCTAAATATAGATAAAAACAATAAATTTACATCAAAAGAATCTTTTGAAAAAATATATAAAGAAAAATATCAAACAGATGTAGAAGTATCTAATTATACATTAACAAATATAGAGTATACAGATAATAATTTAAAAGCAGAAGTAGAATTTAAAATAATATATAATGATTCTAATGAAGATACAATAACAATAGATTTAGTAAAAAACAGTAAAAATAAATTCTTAATTTTTGATAATTGGAATATATCAAATAATGATAATTACTTATTAGTGGATAATTATACAATAAAAGTAGCTAAAAATGCTAAAGTATCAGTAAATGATATAGAATTAGATAGTAGTTATCTAAATAAAGATGAATCAAATGATGATATAGATGTATATGTAATAGATCAAATATTTCAAGGCAAAGCAGAAATAAAGACAAGTGTATGGGGAATAGAAACAACAAAAGAAGTAAATATTTCTTCATATAATGATACTTATACGCTAGATTTTGATATAAATTCAATTCCAGAAGAAAATAAAACAAAATTAGAAGAACAAATAAAAAATGATATTAATAATTTATATAAAAATATAATAGATAAAAAAACATGGAATGATGTAGAAAAAAATTATATTTATAATGAAGAAAAATTAGAAGAATTAAAAGAAGAATATAATGATTTATATGAAAAATTAACTGATGAAGATAGAGTGTTAAAATCATATAATATAACAGATACATCAATAAATGATATATCAATAGATGAAGGGAAATTAAAAATAAGAATACGTATTACATATAATTATGAAATAGAATATACAAACAGCCGTAATGAAGTTAAAACAACTAATAAAACACGTTCTAGTTATATAACTGTAAAATATGGTTATTATGATAATAATTTTAAATTAAATGAGGTTAATAATCTAGTTACATATTTTCCAAACTAGATAATAAAGAAAAGGAGTGATAAAATGGCAAAATATTGCACAAAATGTGGAAAAAAATTAGAAGAAGGAAAAACATGTGATTGCGAAAAAGAAACAAAAAAAGAAGAAAAAGAAGCAACAACAGATATGTTAAATGATTATGTAGATGCACTAAAAGGAATTATAACAAAACCAGTAGATACAATGAAGAAATATACTAAAAGATCTAAATTTAATTTAGCATTAATTATGTTAATAATAAATGTAATAGTATCTGGATTATTTGTATATTTATTCATAAAAGAATTTGCAAATTTATTTACATCATCATTATCATCATTAACTGCAGGATTAACAATGCAAAGTGCAGAAATACCAATAAGTGTATTCTTCTATTCAGTATTATTAATGGCACTATACTATCTAGCATTTGCAGGATTCTTACATTTAATATGTGGACCAATAATGAAAAAAGAATCTGATTTTAAAGAAGTAATAGGGCTTATGGGAGTAAATGCAGTATTTACAACTGTAACAAATTTAATTGCATTATTATTTATTTTCATAAGTGTACCAGTAGCCATAATAATCCTATTACTAGGAGGTATAATATTCTTATTTAATATTTATCGTGGATTTACAGAAATAAGTAAAGTCGATAAAAATAAAATGACATATGCTTTTGTTTGTGCTTATGTAATTGCATTATTTTTAGTATTTTATGTAATTCCAAAAATATTCTCATAAAAGCGAAAGCTTTTTTTTCTGCACAAAATTAATATTTGTGATAAACTTGAAATAAGAAAGTAGATGATAATATGTTAACTACAAGTAAATGTGGGGGTCAAATTTATTACTAAAAACATATATTAATAAATGTAGTAGAATATCTAGCATTTTGACCGACCTTATATGTCAAAATAATGTAATTATATTGACTACATTTTATATAAATGATATCTTTATATTGGAGGTATCAATAAATGACAAATTGGGATTTAGAGTATATAAAATTATGTAAAAAAATACTTCAAGAAGGTCAAAAAGTAGAAAATAGGACAGGAATAGATACAATAAAAATACCTAGTTATAATTTACATTTTGATTTACAAGAAGAATTTCCTGTACTACAAAGTAAACAATTATATTTTCGTCAAGCAATATTAGAAATGCTTTGGATATATCAAGTACAATCTAATGATGTTAGATGGCTACAAGATAGAGATGTGCACATTTGGGATGAATGGCAAATAGATAAAGATGGAAAATGGAAAGCAATTCAAAATGTAATAGGAAAAGATGGTAAAATAGAAAAAAAAGAAGTAGAAAGAGTTTTTGATAAAAAATATGCTTACACAATAGGTACAGCTTATGGTTATATTGTTAAAAAATTTGATTTAATAAATGAGTTGATAAATACTATAAAAAATAATCCAACTGATAGACGTATGTTAATGAGTTTATGGCAAAATGATTATTTAAACACAGCAGTTTTACCATCTTGTGTTTGGTCTAGTGAATGGGATGTAACAGAAGATAAATTAAATCTTTTAGTGCATCAAAGAAGTTGTGATGTACCACTTGGTTTACCTTTTAATGTAACACAATATGCAGTATTGTTAAAATTAATTGCAAAAACATGTAATTTAAAACCAGGTACTATGGATTGGTCTATAAAAGATGCTCATATTTATGTAAATCAAGTTGAAGGTATAAAAGAACAAATAAATAGATATGATATATATGATAAATTAAAAAATGAACCAAAAGAATTACTTTTATTATTAAAAAAAGAAATTAATGATTCAAAGTTAAATAGTATAATAGATTTAATTTTGAATAAAGAAAAACCAGAATTATGGCTTAATGATAAAATAAATAATTTTTATGAGTATGATAATTCTAAAGAGTGTAGAGATATAAAAATAAAAAAATATAAACATGCAGGTCCAATTAAAATGCAAATTGCGAGGTAATATGAAAATAATAATAATTGGTGCTATTGGTAAAAATAATGAATTAGGTAAAAATAATAAATTACTATGGAATTTAAAAAAAGATTTAGAGTTTTTTAAAAATATAACACTAAATCATACTGTAGTAATGGGATATAATACATATAAATCTCTACCTAAAAAACTAGAAAATAGAAAGATGATAGTATTAACTAGTAAGGATATAAAAGATAAAGATATAATTACTTATAAAAATGAATATGAATTATTAAAAAATCATGCTAATGAAGATTTATATATAATTGGAGGTGCACAAGTATATAAAACATTTTTAGAATATGCTGATGAATTATATTTAACTCAAATAGAAGATGTAAAAGAAGCAGATACTTATTTTCCAACTTTTAATAAAGATGATTATGATATAAAAATATTAAAAGAAAATCAAGAAAATAATATTAGTTATAAACATATGAAATATACAAGAATAAATTCAATAAAAAAAGGAAAAATAATTACAATTGAGGGAACAGATTGTTCTGGTAAAGAAACACAAACTAAATTACTTGTAGAAAAACTACAAAAAGATAATATAAAAGTATCAAGTATTTCTTTTCCAATGTATGATAGTCCAACTGGTGCCATAATAGGGGCTTGTTTGCTTGGAAAACCAGATTTGTGCAAGAAATATTTTAAAAAAGATATAACTAGTTGGTTTCAAGATGCTACTAATATAGATCCACTTGTAGCCATAGATTTATACGCATTAGATCGTAGATATAATCTACCTAAAATAAATGCTTTAATAGATCGTGGAATAAATGTAATATTAGATCGTTATGTTACATCGAATATGGCACATCGAGGAGGAATGATTTTAGACAAAGAAGAACGATTAAAAATGTATGAAATAATAAAAGAAAAAGAATTTGTTCTAAATAAATTACCATATCCTGATAAAGTATATTTGCTATATATGCCATATAAACAAGCTTCTATTTTAAGAAAGAAAAGAGAAGAAGCCCTTGATTTAGCAGAACAAGATGAAGTATATTTAAAAAATGGAGAAAAAGCATATTTAGAACTTGCAAAAATATATAATTTTGATATAATAAATTGCACAAACAAAGAAGAAATTAGAAGTATTGAAAATATAAATGAAGAATTGTATCAAAAGGTAAAAAAACTAATAAGGAGTTAAATATGTTAATTGTCTATGCTACTATGCAAAAAGATTATGCAATGGAAAATAATTATCGAAAATTAAATAAGTATTTTGATAAAGATAAATTAGAAAATCAAATAGTTATTATGAATGAAGAATATTTTTTAAAAAATATTGATGATTTTGGGAAAATGCATGTAATTTTAATTACTAATAGTAATATATCAAGAAGTGTTGATGTAGAAACTTATAAGAGTATAAAAGATATAGCTAATAATCAATATTATAAGAATAAAGAATTATATGTAATTGGAGATTATAAACTATTGCAAGAATCGTTAATATATGCAGATAAGATTATAACTAATATAGTAGAAGATAATTTATCATCTGCAATTAAGTATTTTCCTACGATTGATTCAAATATTTGGTATTTAACTAAAATAAAAGAAGAGACACCTAAAATAAATAAATTAGTTTATCGGAAATAGTTTTAAAAACTATTTTTTTGTGTTATACTATAAATACAAAAGAGGTAGATAATATGTGTGGAATAGTAGGATTTGTAGATAAAAGTAAAAACAAAAAAAAGACTATTAAAAATATGGCTGATTTAATAGAACATAGAGGCCCAGATTCAAGTGGTTATTATACTGATGATGAAGTAGCCTTTGGTTTTAGAAGGTTATCAATAATTGATTTATCAGAAGGAAGTCAACCAATTTATAATGAAAAAGAAGATAAATTAATATTTTTTAATGGAGAAATATATAATTATCAACAAATAAAAGAAGAATTAATTAAGAAAAAACATATTTTTAAAACAAATACAGATACAGAAGTAATATTACATGGTTATGAAGAATATGGTAAAGATATATTAAATAAATTAAGAGGAATGTTTGCTTTTATTATATATGATATAAACAATAAAGAATTATTTGGAGCCCGTGATTTTTTTGGAATTAAGCCATTTTATTATTATAAGAAAGAAGATGAATTTATCTTTGGAAGTGAAATAAAAAGTTTTTTAGCACATCCTAATTTTAAAAAAGAATTAAATGAAGAAATGTTAGAAAAATATTTAACTTTTCAATACAGTGTGGGAGAAGATAGTTTTTTTAAAAATGTATATAAATTAAAACCAGGACATTATTTTACTTATAAAGATAATGAAATAAAGATTGAAAAATACTATGAAGTAAATTTTACTCCTGATGATAGTTTAACATTAGAAGAGTTAAAAAAAGGAATAAGAGAAGTAATAGATGATAGTATAAAAGCTCATAAAGTTAGTAATGTAGAAGTAAGAATTTTTCTATCTAGTGGAGTAGATTCATTTTTGATTGCAACTTTATATAATGTAGATAAAACATTTACTGTAGGCTATGAGGAAAAAAAATATAGTGAAATAGACTATGCTAAAGATTTATCTGATAAAATAGATGTTGAACATATAACTAAAAAAATAAGTAAAGAAGAATATTTCAAAAACTTTTCTAAAATACAATATTATATGGACGAACCACTTGCAGATCCATCTGCGATAGCCTTATATTTTGTTGCAAATTTAGCATCAAAACACGTAAAAGTTGCCTTATCAGGAGAAGGATCAGATGAAATATTTGGAGGCTATAATATATATCATGAACCATATTCATTATCATGGTATTATAAAATACCATATATCATTAGAAGATTAATTGGAATAATAGTATATCCAATGCGTCATCACAGAGGATTTAATTTCTTATATAGAAGAAGTAGAAAACTAGAAGATCGTTATATAGGAAATGCTTTTATGTTTGAACCACAAGAAATAAAAAAAATATTAAGTTATGATATACATAATACAAATTATAAAAACATAACAGCGCCATATTATGAAAAAGTAGAAGAAGCAGATGATGTAACAAAAATGCAATATATTGATTTTAATCTTTGGTTAGTAGGAGATATCTTACTAAAAGCAGATAAGATGAGTATGGCTAATTCTCTAGAAGTTAGAGTACCTTATTTAGATAGAATGTTATTTGACTATGCTAAAAATATTCCTACTAAATATAAAATTCATGATAATCAAACAAAATATGCTTTTCGTCAAGTAGCACATGAAGTATTAGAAGATAAATTTGCTAATAAAAAGAAATTAGGTTTTCCAGTTCCAATTAGAGAATGGATAAAAGATGAAAAATATTACAATCAAATAAAAAAAATGTTTGAAAAAAGTGATAAATTCTTTAATACTAAAGAAATTATCAAATTATTAGAAGAACATAAAGAAGGAAAAAAAGATAATAGTAGAAAAATATGGACAATTTATTCATTTCTTACTTGGTATGAAGAATATTTTGTCTTAAGATAGGAGAATAAGAATGAAAAAGAAAATTATAATTATAATTGCAATAATTGTAGCAATATTTATTGGAATAGTTACATATTTTGTTATTAATGATCTTAATCAAGAAAATAAATTAAGAGATGAGATAAGCTATTTAGATGAGTTAATAAATAGTGAAAATATAGATATAGATAAAATTAATGAAGTATTAGATAGAAATGTAACAAAAGATGATTATCAAAAAGTAGAAAAAGCATATAAATTATATTTAAGTGAAAGTTTCAATGTCGTTTTAACTATAACAAATATTTTAGAAGATGAAAAACTAACTAATATATTAACAGTTTCTAATTATGAAAAAGATGGACCAGATTTTGTTGTATCAAAAGAGTATTTAGAAACAACAAAAGAAGTATTAGGAGATAGCAAAACTAATTATTATACTCAACTTGATGAAGAAAAAGCATTATCATATTTAGATACAAATCAATTAGATAGTTATTATATAGATTTATATAAAGAACTACTAGGGGATATTGAATCAGAATCTTCTAATCAAACTGTTGCTAATTCTATTGATGATATTATTAGTATTATTGATATATCATTAGAAGCATTAGATTTTTTAAGTGAAAATAGAAATAGTTGGATTATAAAAGATGAACAAATTGTATTTAATAATCAAAGTTTAACTGATGAATATAATGAAATAATATCTAAATTATAAAAAAATTCAATTTTGAATTTTTTTTTAAATTTGGACTAAAATATGTTAAAATAATTATAGTAGGGACTGATTGTATGAAGAAAAATTATTTGTTATTAATAATTATTTTTGGTTTATTAACTTTAGCATTATATTCAACATATTCATCATATCCGTGGATAGGTCGAGGAGCCAGACAAACAAATGCAGAAAGTGCAGGGATATTTGCATACAACAACTATAATGGAAGTGCAGCAGTAGCATACTCAAGTAGAGTAGTTCTTGCCGTATATTAAAATAAGTGATATAATATTACCAGTGGTGATATAAATGAAAATACTATTACATTCTGATAAAATGAAACAAATAGAAAAAAGTGGCGTTGGAAGAGCAATAAAACATCAAATGAAAGCATTAGAACTTAACAATGTTGATTATACATTAGATATTAATGATGATTATGATATAATTCATATTAATACTATTTTCCCAGAATCATACTTAATTGGAAAAAAAGCAAAAAAAATGGGAAAAAAAGTAATATTTCATGCTCATTCAACTGAAGAAGACTTTCGTAACTCATTTCTTTTTTCTAACCAATTTGCACCAGCATTTAAAGTATGGTTAAAAACAGTATACTCATCTGCAGATTTAGTATTAACTCCAACACCATATTCTAAAAAACTATTAGAAAATTATAATTTAGGAAAACCAATTATTGATATATCTAATGGAATAGAATTAGAATTTTTTAAAAAAGATATAGAAGCAGGAAAAAAATTTAGAAAAGATTTTGGCTTTAGTGAAAATGATAAAATAATAATTTCAGTAGGACTATACATAGAAAGAAAAGGTATACTAGATTTTGTAGAAATGGCAAAAAGATTAAAAGATTATAAATTTGTTTGGTTTGGATATACAAACTTAAATACAGTACCATTAAAAATAAAAGAAGCTGTAGAAACAAAATTAGATAACTTATATTTTCCAGGATATGTAAGTAGTGATGTCTTAAAAGGAGCATACTCTGGTTCAGACTTATTTTGGTTTGCTACACATGAAGAGACAGAAGGAATAGTTTTACTAGAAGCTCTAGCTATGAAAATACCTACTTTAATTCGTGATATACCAATATATGAAGATTGGCTAGAAGATGGTAAAAATATTTATAAAGCAAATGGAATGATAGAATTTGAAGAAAAAATAAGAGATATTGTTGAAAAAAAACTACCTGATTTAACATCAGAAGGCTATAAAGTAGCAGAAGAAAGAGATATTAAAAAAATAGGAAAACAACTAAAACAAATATATGAAGATGTATTAAATGGTAAATATGATTAACATTTATCATCTTTTTTTTCATAAAATTTATATATGGGAAGAATAAAATTAAAAAAAAGAAAAAAGAAAAATATATTTAGTAAAATAATTATATTATTTATAGTAATATTAATATTTTCTATATTATTTATAAAATATTATAGTAATAAAGCATCTGAAATATTATTTTCATACGCAGAATCTGAAACAAAAAGACTAACTACTCTAATAATTAATAAAGCAATAACTACTAATATAAGTAATATGAATACAGATAATATGTTTGAAATAGTAAAAAATAGTAATGATGATATTCAACTAATAACATTTAATTCTATTAATGTAACAAAAGTATTAAATAAAATAACTGATTTAATACAAGTTAATTTAAAATTATTAGAACAAGGACAAGTAGATAAATTAGATATAGATATTAATACTAAAAAATCAAACTTAAAAAAAGGAATAATTTATGAAATTCCACTTGGAGTAATAACGTCAACTTCATTTTTATCAAATTTAGGACCTAAAATACCTGTTAGATTAAATTTAATTGGAGATGTAGTTACTGCAGTAGAAAGTAAAGTAAGTGAATATGGAATAAATAATGCTATGCTTGAAGTAGGAATAAAAGTAGAAGTAAATAGTAAGATTAATCTTCCTTTCATATCAAAAACAGTTAAAGTAGATACAACAATTCCAATAATAATGAAAGTAATACAAGGAAATATTCCTAATATGTATTTAGATAGTATAACAGCATTTTCTAATATAGTACAAAAGGAAATAGAATAATTTACAATTATTAAATTAAATGATAAAATATAACTAGGAAGTGAAATATGAAAAATATTTATGGTTTAACAATGAAGCAATTAGAAGATTATTTTATTTCAATTGGAGATAAAAAATTCAGAGCAGTACAAATATATGAATTTTTATATAAAAAAAGATATAATTCTGTGGATAAATTTAATAATATTCCAAATAATATAAAAGAAAATATAAAAAATAATTTTTCTTTTGATTTAATTAAGATAGAAACTAAACAAAAAGATAAGAATGTTATTAAATATTTATTTAGATTAAGTGATAATGAATATATAGAAAGTGTATTAATGTATCATGATTATGGATTAAGTCTTTGTATTTCTTCGCAAATTGGATGTAATATGGGATGTAGTTTTTGTCAAAGTGGGAGATTAAAAAAAGTAAGAAATTTAGAAGCTTATGAGATGGTAGAACAAATATTATTAGTAGAAGAAGATATAAAAGAAAAAATAACTCATCTAGTAATTATGGGAATTGGAGAACCATTTGATAATTATGATAATGTTATGAATTTTATAAAAATTATAAATAATACTAAAGGAATTAATTTAGGTACTAGACATATTACTATATCAACTTGTGGATTAGTAGATAAAATAAGAAAATTTGCTAGTGAAGAAGGACAAGTAAATCTTGCTATTAGTCTACATGCTCCAAATGATGAAATAAGAAAAAAAATAATGAAAATAGCAAATGTATATTCAATTAGTCAACTAATTAATGCAGTTAAATATTATATAAGTAAAACAAATAGAAGAGTAACATTTGAATATATATTATTAGAAAATATAAACGATAGTGATGAGTGTGCTTATAAGTTAGCTAAATTATTAAAAGGAATAAATGCTTATGTAAACTTAATTCCGTATAATGAGACAGATAATATTGAATATAAAAGAACAAAAGACGTGCAAATTAAAAGATTTTATGATATACTTAAAAAAGAAGGTATTACAGTAACCAAAAGAAAAGAATTTGGTAGTAAAGTAGATGCCGCATGTGGACAATTAAGATCAAATTACAATAAATAGAGGTGAATTTATGCAAACATTTTATTTAACAGATCCAGGAAAAGTAAGAACACATAATGAAGATAATGTAACAATATTAAACAATAATAATCAAGAATTTTTACTTGCAGTTGCAGATGGAATGGGAGGACATAAAGCAGGAGAAGTGGCTTCTAAAATAGCTATAGACCATTTAGTAGATGAATTTAATAAATTAGATAGCTTTGGTACTAAAAATACTGCTATTGAATGGATACGTAATATAGTAGTAGAAATAAATAATATGATATTTGATTATACAAATAATAATCCTAATAGTAAAGGAATGGGAACTACTTTAGTATTAGCAATAAAAACAAATGATTATATTTTATTTGGTAATATTGGAGATAGTTCTGGTTATGTAATAAAAAATCAAAAATTACATAAAGTAACTAAAGATCATACTTTAGTAAATTTATTAGTATCAACTGGAGAATTAACAGAAGAAGAAGCACGATTTCATCCTAGAAAAAATGTATTAATGCGTGCTCTTGGAGCAAATGATCCAATAGAAATAGATATATTTGATGTAGATATAAATATAGAAGGTATTTTCTTATGCAGTGATGGACTTACAAATATGTTAAACGAAGAACAAATAGAAAAAATACTAAATAGTGATCTTCCAATAGAAGAAGCAGTAGTAAAATTAATAAAAAAGAGTAATTCAAGAGGTGGCACTGATAATATAACAATTGCTTATTTAAAAAAAGAAAGTGGTGATTTATAGTGTTATCAAAGGGGCAGAAAATAAATGATCGATATGAAATAGTAAAATCGATTGGTGAAGGTGGTATGGCAAATGTTTATTTGGCAACAGATAATATATTAAGTCGCAAAGTAGCAGTTAAAGTATTACGTGGAGATTTGTCAAGTGATGAGAAATTTATAAGAAGATTTCAAAGAGAAGCATTATCTGTATCTAATTTATCACATCCTAATATAGTTGAAGTATATGATGTTGGAGAAGAAGATGGACAATATTATATAGTAATGGAATATATTGAAGGAAAAACATTAAAACAATTAATTAATAAAAGAGGAGCATTAACCTTACCAGAAGTAATTGATATAATGAGCCAATTAACAGATGGACTTTCTCATGCACATGAAGCTTATATAATACATCGTGATATAAAGCCACAAAATATTATGATACTAGATAATGGAACTGTAAAAATAACTGACTTTGGAATTGCAGTAGCGGTCAATGCTACACAACTTACTCAAACTAATTCAGTTATGGGAACAGTACATTATCTACCACCAGAACAAGCAAATGGAAAAAGTGCTACTGTAAAAAGTGATATTTACTCACTAGGAATTTTGATGTATGAACTACTAACAGGATCAGTTCCATTTAAAGGAGATAATGCAGTAGAAATAGCATTAAAACATATGAAAGAAAAAATACCTAGTGTTAGAAAACAAAATCCATTAATACCACAAAGTGTAGAAAATATCATATTAAAAGCATGTGCTAAAAATCCTCGTAACAGATATGATAGTGTAAAAGAAATGCATGAAGATATAATAAATGCCATGGATAGAGAAAATGAGAAAAAATATGTATATCCATATCCAGAAAATGATTTAGATGAAACTAAAGTTATGCCAGTATTAACTAAACCAACAAATGAAGTAGATCCCCCAACAGAAGAAGAAATACAAGAAGAAAATAAAGAAACAGAGCCAGAAAAAAAGAAAAATAAAATAGTAATAGTTTTATCTATTATAATATTATCACTATTAATAATTGGAGCTATATTTTGGTTCATTATATCACGTAGTAATAGTGAAGATATAAGAGTACCAAATGTAGTAAATTTACCAATAGAACAAGCAATAGAAGAACTAGAAAAAGCAGGATTTAAGTATACAACAGAAACAGAAAATAGTGATGAAATAGAAGAAGGACATGTAATTAGAACAACACCATCTGCAGGTTCAACTAGAAAAAAAGGTTCTACAATTGAAATAATAGAATCAATCGGAGGAGAATATTATACATTAGAAGATTTAACAGGACAAAATTATGCTGAAGTAAAAGCTAAATTAGAACTTTTAGAAATAGAAGTAAAAGTGGAAAAGAAATCAGTAGAAAATCCAGATGATTATAAAGGAAAAGAAAACCAAATAATAGATCAAAATCCTAAATATAATAAAGATAAAGAAACAAAATTAGAAGCAGGAGATACAATTACTATATTTATACCAGATATAGTAGATACATATCCAGATATGGTATCAGAAAAATGGACATTAGAAGATGCACAATCATTTGCAAAAGAATATAATATTACTCTAGATATAACAGAAGAAGAAAGTGAAGAAGAACCTGGTACAGTAATATATCAAAATAGACCAGCAGGAGATCCAATAATAAGTGGTGTAACATTAAAAATAAGAGTAGCTATATCAAAACAAGAAGATGATCCACTACAAGGATTAATACCTGGAATAGATGATAAT
>CALVVX010000010.1 GCA_944364015.1 uncultured Bacilli bacterium
GTGAAGTGGCTTAACACACTGCCCTTTCACGGCAGCATTCACGGATTCGAATTCCGTACTGGTCACCAATTAGTAATTTAACCCTTGTAAATCAAGGGTTTTAATTTTGATAAAATTTAAAAACTCTTGAAATTCAAGAGTTAATTACATAAATGGTGAGCTGTTAGGGACTCGAACCCTAGACCCATTGATTAAGAGTCAATTGCTCTACCAACTGAGCTAACAGCCCAAAATTAGGCACATAACAAGTATAACATAAAAAAAATAAAAAATAAATATTTTTTTAACAAAAATGAATAAAGATTTAACTTTATTCATGTAATGTATAATCAGTAACAATCCATTTATTATTTATCTTCTCTATAACAAATGTTGTATCTTTATATTCTTTATCTTCATCAGTTAGTTCTTCTATCTTATTTTGATATGCTTCATTAGTCATATAAGTAGAAGTAACATTAAATTCTATTTTATTTTCTAAAATAGATATAGGCTTCATTGTATATTCATCCAAATATAATGAATTCCATCCCTTACCACTTTGAGCACGACAATATAACTTACTATCTTTTAAAACATAATCAACATAACTATAATGATCATCTGATGAAGATAATAAAGATATATCATCAACATAATTATAATATGTTTGACCATTTACTTGACTACTTTCAATAACATTTTTATTAACAATATCTGTTGATAAATAATTTTCTAAATATTTTTTTAATTCATCTAAACTAGAAAACTCGCTTTCATAATAACTACCATTTCCATAACTAGAATCCCCTAATTCATATGTTTTCAAATTATCTATATTAGCATAACCACAATAAGGAAATAACATCCACATAGAATATATTTCTGTTGCTTTATCATATAAATTGCTACCTATTTCAATTGCAGATTCTTCACTCATCACTTCATTAGTAGTACTAGTTTGTTGTTGATCATTATTATCAGTTTTACTAAATTTAATAGTACCATTGTTAATTAAAATTACGAATATAACTACTAAAGCTACTATAATTAATGATAAAATAGTAATAATAATATTTTTTTTCACTTTTTTATCCTCCTTTTAATTATTATATCATAAAAAACAAGGGGTAAGATAAACTACACCCCTTGATTTTTTCTTATTTCCCCGCAGGTAATTGTTGTGTAATACAATGAATATTTCCACCACCTAATAATATTTCTCTTGCATAAATAGGTTCAATTACACGATCTGGGTATAATTCTTCTAATTTTTCAATTGCAAGTTTATCATGTGGATCATTAAATACAGGTAAAGCAACAAAACCATTTCCTACATAATAATTTACATAAGAAGCTGCCATTCTATCTCCTTCTTGACGAGGTAGAGTTCCATCAACCGCATCTACTCCTAATGATTCTTCTTTAGTAATTAAAATTGGAGATGGAGTTAATATTTTATGTATTTTTAATTTTCTACCTTTAGCATCTGTAACACTAGTTAAATAATTATAAGCTTCTAAACTTCTTTCATATTGTGGATCATTCTCATCATCAGTCCATGCAAGAACAACTTCTCCTGGTTTAACAAAACTACACATATTATCTACATGACCATTTGTCTCATCATTATAAATTCCTCTTGGTATCCATAATACTTTTTCACAATTCAAATAATCACATAATACTTTTTCTATTTCTTCTTTAGTCATACTAGAGTTTCTTCCTGCAGATAATAAACATTCTTCAGTAGTCATAACAGTTCCTTCTCCATCAACATGAATTGAACCACCTTCTAATATGAAATCATCTAAACGATAACGATCAACACGTTCTAATTCACACATTTTCATAGCAACTTTATCATCTTGATCCCATGGGAAATATAAACCATCTACTAAACCTCCCCATGAATTGAAAGTCCAATCAATACCTCTAACTTCTTTATTATCATTAACAACAAAAGTTGCACCACAATCTCTAATCCATGAATCATTATTACTCATCTCAACTACTCTAACATAATCAGGTAACATTTCTCTTGCATTAGAATATTGTTCTTTACTAACACACATAGTAACAGGCTCATATTTACCAATAGTTTGTGCTACTTTAACAAATACTTCTTGAGCAGGTTTTCCTCCTAAACGCCAATTATCAGGACGTTCAGGCCATATAATATATGTACCAGCATGTTTTTCAAATTCTCCCGGCATTCTAAAGCCATCTTGTTTTGATGTAGTATTTAATTTTTTCAAAATATACCTTCTTTCTATTTTTTAGCAACTTTTACACGTGAAGCTAAAATTTCTTGAATAATTAATGAAACAATTACACCCACAATTAATGGTAAGTTTCCTTCTAAATATTCCATAGTAAAATCACCAAATAATGTAAATATAATTCCTAATACTAATAATACCATTGGTACAATAGCAAATACTTTAATAAATCCATTACTTCCTCCTACTTTATATACTCTAGTAGTTTTATCTGTTTTACGAAGTTTTAAAAATGCTAAGAATAATGGAACATAACTTAATAATAATGTAACTAAACTAAGTGAGAAGAAAGTCCAGAATAAATTACTAGCAGTCTCTGATACATTACCTAATATAATACCAATAATTACTATACCAGTAGCAACTACTCCATTCATAATTGAAGCCATATATGGTACTCCTTCTTTATTAGTTTTACTAAATATTTTAGGAAGTCCTCCATCATCAGCACTATATTTAGCAACTGAATTAACTCCAAATGACCATGATACAATATTAGCAACCATTGTATATATAAACATTAAACCAACAATTATAACAATAGCTCTAACTAAATCAGGATTAACACCTAAATTAGTAAGTAAAATCATAAAACTCTCTGTAATACCAGAAGCTTCTGCTTCTTCCATAGTCATAGCAATATTAATACCAGTAGCAGGTAATACATAGAATAGTGCCATTAAAGCTCCTCCTACGATTAATGCTTTTGGTATTTCTTTTTTAGGATTTTCCATATCATCTGCAAAAGTAGCAACTACTTCAAATCCTAAAAAGTTAAATATAATTACTGATAAGAAAGATAAACCTGCTAAATCTAAACTAGGAAGTAAATCTGCAACTGAATTAATAGGATTAGCACTTTCCCCAGTTTTTAAAAATACGTAAATACCTAAAATACCAAGACCTAACATAAATAATATTTTAAATATTGTTCCAATGTTAACAATCCATTTACTTTCTCCAATTCTCTTTGTACCAAGTAAAGAGACTAACCAAGTATAACCAAGTTGTAATACTAATAACCATACAATAGATAATTCTATTTCAAAAATACCCGCAACTACATCTGTAACGGCTACTGCAAGTGAAGCTATCCAAAGTGGGAAATTAATCCAATAATTCCACGCAACTCTTGAAGCCCATTTGGCACCAAATGCTTTTTTTACCCAATCATACATTCCACCTTCACTTTGATAAGTAGTACCAAGTTCTGCAGAAATCATACCATAAGGTACACAAAAAGCAATAATTAAAAATATCCACCAAAAATATTGCGAATTACCAATCGCTGCAGTTGGCATAACTGATTCAGCTACTAAAGTAATACATACTGTAGCTAAAATCGCATCAACTAAACGAAACTTTTTCTTTTTTTTCATACATACCTACACTTTCTAATTTTTATCTAAATTTTCTCTACATATTTTTGCTGTTTCTTCCATTTTGCCCATAAAATATACTAATAATCCTCTCATCGCAGTTAATCTATTTTCTGCTTGATCAAAACAAATTGATACATTAGGATCATCCATTACCTCATCAGTTACTTCTTCCCCTCTAGTTGCAGGTAAACAATGTAGAAATTTAACATGATTAGAGGCTTTTTTTATCATATCCATATTAACTTGATATTTTGGATAGAAAATACTCATTCTCTGTTCTTTAGGCATTTCTGATTCATATAATCCATACCAAACATCAGTATAAATAAAATCTGCATCTTTTAAAGCTTCTTCCTCATCATCAGTAATTAAGAAACTACCACCACTAATGGCACAATTTTCTTTAGCAATTTCTAAATACTTACCGCGAAGTTGAAACTCTTTTGGACCATAATGTACAAAATGTCCACCCATTTTTGTAATCATCATCATCAAAGATGCACATACTTGTGTAGCATCACCAACAAAAACGACTTTCAAATCTTTAATTGTCTTTCCTTGTGGCATATGCTCAAAAATTGTAATTATATCTCCCATCTCTTGAGTAGGATGATTATAATCACTCATTCCATTTAAAACTGGAACAGTCGCATATTTAGCAAGTTCACTTACAGTCTCATGTTTCTGTACACGTGCCATAAGAACATCAACTAATCTTGATAATACAATTGCAGTATCTTTCATACTCTCATGTTTACCAAGTTGTATTTGTCCAGGTGCTAAATATTGTGCATGTCCACCCAACTGTGTCATTGCAGTTTCAAATGAAACCCTAGTTCTTGTTGATGGTTGTTCAAATATCATTCCAAGTGTCTTATGATATAAAACATTAAGAGGATATCCTGCTTTTATGTTTTCTTTAATCAATAAGCTAATTTTAACAATATCCATCAACTCTTTTTTTGTAAAATCCTCAGTTGTAATGTAATCTTTTACCAACAAATCACTTCCTTTCTATTTTACAATTAAAGTATAACATAAGTACTTTCATTAATCAATAAATTAATAAATAAAAAAATAAAAATTTAAAATAAATTTCTATTTAATTTCAGCCCACACTCTATCAAACTTCTTAATTGCAGTACCTACATTTTTAACCAAAGTAGCTCTACTAAAATCATCATCACTAATATTAGAAGCAGGATTAGATAAATACATAGAATTTAAAAGCTCATTAGTTTTAGTATTAACATTATAATATGGATAAGACTCAATTATTTTCTTCATAACTTCTCCTTCTAATAAGTAGTCTATAAACAAATAGGCATTCTCTACATTTTTACTACCTTTTAAAATAGCATAATTATCAACACTTAAATTAAATCCCTCTTTAGGATAAACAACTCTAATATTAGGATTTTCTTGCATTGCAATACCTGCTTCTGCATTCCATATTAATCCAATATTAACCTCTTTAGTAATTAAAAAAGATTTTGGACTATCACTATCAAATAACTTAACATTAGGCATTAATTTCAAAAGCCACTCTTTAGCAGAATCAATTGCAGTATCGCTAGTCTCATTCATATCATATCCTAAAGCCATTAATGCAATACCAATAATAATTCTCTGATCATCTAATAAAACAATTTCTTCTCTATATTTAGGATTTAATAAATCATTATATGAAGTTATGTTATCTTTAATAGTCTCTGTATTATAAGCAATTAAAGTACTAGCGGCTAAAAAAGGAAGAGAATAAAAATTACCTTTATCAAAATCCATATTCAAATATCTACTATCAATATTAGAATAATTTTTTAATTTAGTTTTATCTAACATCATCAACATATCTTTACTCTTCATAATTTCTACCATATAATCACTAGGAAAAATAAGATCATAAGTACCCTCTTTAGCACTAGTTACCTTAGCAAGTAATTCCTCATTAGAAGAATAAGTAGAATAATTAAGTTCAATATCATATTTATCTTCAAAATCATAAATAACTTCATCTGGTATATAAGAAGACCAATTTAATACATTTAATTCATTTTTATTTTCACTACAACCTACTAATAAGAATAAAACAAATACTAATAAAATCTTTTTCATATACTATTCCTCCTTATACTACGCATCTGAACTAATATGGAAATAGTTAAAACAATAAATACCACTAATAATAATATTGTACTTAATGCATATACATCAGGAGTAATACCTGTTTTTATCATTGAATAAATCTTTAGAGGTAATGTATTACTACTAGGTCCTGCAGTAAAATAACTAATAATAACATCATCTAAAGATAAAGTAAAAGAAAGTAAGGCTCCAGATTTAACACCAGATAATATAGAAGGTAAAGTTACATAAAATAAAGTCTGAAAATTACTTGCTCCCAAATCATAAGATGCATTTTCTAAAACATCAACATTATTAGAAATAGCACTACGAACACTAACAACTACAAATGGAATAGAAAAAACAATATGAGATAGTAAAATAGTATATATACTAAGTTCTAGTTTAAACAAAGTATAAATAGATAACAAAGATATACCAAGTACAATTTCAGGAATAACTATTGGAATATATAACAATTTATTAATAACATTTTTAAAAGCAAAATCATACTTATGAAGCCCAATTGCTCCTAATGTTCCTATAATAACTGATATAATAGTACTAACAATAGCAATAATAATAGTATTACTAAAAGCCTCAATTAATTCTCTATTATCAAATAAATTTATATACCAATTTAAAGTAAAGTTTTCGAAAACAATATTCAATTCAGAAGAATTAAATGAAAAAATAACTAATACAATAATTGGTAAAAACAAAAACAAAAATACCAAAAATATAAATATATTTTTTAAACTCTTTTTCATTAAAATCCTCCTAAATCATCCATTTTTCCACCTATTTTTTGATATATTTTAACTAAACCAAAAGTAATTAAAACTAAACTAATAGAAACTGCTGCTCCAAATGGCCAATTTCTTGCAGATAAAAACTGATTTTTAATCAAATTACCAATTAACATGAGTTTTCCACCACCAAGTAAATCTGCAATAAAGAAATAACCAATCGCAGGAATAAATACCATTAAAGACCCATTAAAAAGTCCAACTTTAGTCTGTGGTACTATTATATTAAAAAATGTTTTAAATGAAGTAGATCCTAAATCATAAGAAGCCTCAATAACAGATTTATCTATCTTATCAACAGCACTAAATAAAGGTAATATCATAAATGGAAGTAAAGTATATACCATACCAAGTATAATTCCAAAATCGTTATAAATAAACGAAATAGGACTAGATATAACATTCAAATCTTCTAAAAATGTATTAACAATACCAGTTTTTCTTAATAAAACAATCCAACCATAAGTTCTAATCAAAGAATTAGTTAAAAATGGAACCATTACTAAAGTCATAATAATATTTTTAACAATTTTTTTCTTTTGAGAAACAAAAATAACAAAAGGATAAGCAATACAAATACAAATAAAAGTACTAACTAAAGCAATCAAAAATGACTTAATAAATAACTTAATATAAACCAAATCAACTAAATTAAGATAATTAGATAAAGTAAGTGAATAATTAATACCACCATAATAATCACTAGTAAGAAAACTTAAACAAAAAATATAAATAAGTGGCAATAAAATTAAAACAATAACATAAAAACTAATAGGAAATAGTGATAAATACTTAAAAAACTTATTTTCTTTTTTCATTATTTAACAAAACTACAAATATTTTTTGTATTAAAACTAATAGTAATATCTTCTTTTAAATTAACTTTATCACTATTTTTTACATTAATTTTAATCTCTTTATTACCAAATAATGCAATTACTCTACTAACAGAACCATTATAAATAACTTCTTTTACTTTTACTTCAATACTATTTTCTTTTAAATAATTACCTATAGTAATATTTTCAGGTCTAATCATAATATAAATATCATCATTAATTTTATAATCTTTATTAATTATCCTAATTTTTTTAGCAAAATCGATCTCAACATATGCATATTTATCAACAATTTTAACAACTTTAGCTCTAAATATATTAGACTCTCCAATAAAATCTGCAACAAACTTGTTATTTGGATTATTATAAATATCCATAGGCTTTCCAAGTTGTTGTTTTTTTTGTTTATCTAAAATCAAAATTCTATCACTCATTGACAAAGCTTCTTCTTGATTATGTGTAACATAAATAAATGTAATACCTAATTTTTTTTGTAATCTTTTTAATTCAACTTGCATCTCTTTTTTCAATTTGTAATCCAGAGAAGATAAAGGTTCATCTAAAAGTAAAACCTTTGGAGAATTAATAAGACCTCTGGCAATAGCTACTCTTTGTTGTTCTCCTCCTGATAATTGATTAGGATATTTTTTGTTATAACCTTTTAATTTAACTAAATCAAGCATTTTTTCTACTTCTACTTTTATTTTTTCTTTATCAACTTTCTTCATTTTCAAACCAAAAGCTATATTATCTTCTACATTCATATGAGAAAATAAAGCAAAATTTTGAAAAATAGTATTTACTTCTCTTTTAGAAGCAATAACATTAGTAACATCAACACCATCTAATAAAATGTTACCACCACTTACATGTTCTAAACCAGAAATCATACGTAAAATAGTAGTTTTTCCACATCCTGATGGACCTAATATTGTTAAAAACTCTTTCTCATAAACTTCTAGATTAAAATCTTTAATTATAGTTTTATCTTTGTAATTCTTACTAACATTAACCAATTTAACTACTACAGTATCCATACACTCCACCTCTATCATAATAATAACATAAAAAAGAAAAGAAAAAAAGAAATTTATTCTTTTTCTACCAAATAATTAACTAATCTAGTAAGTCCAATTGCATGAGAAGACTTAAATAATATAACATCTCCTTTTTTTAATAAATTATCAAGTAAATTACAAACTTCTTCTACTTTAAAATAATGATATATATTTTCTTCTGAAAAACCATCTTTAATTAATTTATCAGAAATATATTTACTAAATTTACCAACAGTAATTACAATATCAATATTATTATTAATAATCTCATCCGCTATTTTCTCATGTAACTCTTTAGTATAATCTCCTAATTCTAGCATATCTCCTAAGACTGCAATTTTTCTACTACCACTACTTTTATTAAGAACTCCTAAAGCAAGTTTCATTGAATCAAAACTAGCATTATAAGTATCATCAATAATTGTATAACCTTTATTAGTAGTAACTTTAGAAAGTCTATTTTGAGATAATTCAACATTTTCTAAACCTTTTTTAATTAAATCAGAACTAACATTTAACTTTTTTGCAACAGCATATGCTATTAAACTATTATATACAAAAGCTGGTGCATTAATCTTTAATTCTATATTAATTAACTCATCATTATCTACTATATTAAAATTCATAGACTCTTTATCAATATTTATATCACGAGCCATATAATCACTATTATTATCAATACCTACTTTAATTATGTTAACTCCATCAATACTAATATTATGCAATAAATCATTATCATTATTAATAATAAGAACTTTATCTTTAATTAACCCTTCTACTATTTCTAATTTAGCCTTAAGAATGTTTTCTCTAGAACCTAAATTACCAATATGAGAAGTTCCAATATTAGTAATAACACCAATTGTTGGTTTTGCAATATTAGTAAGTAAACTTATTTCATTAAAATGATTCATTCCCATCTCAACTACTAATACTTCTTCATCTTTTAATCTTAAAATAGTAAGAGGAAGTCCAATATGATTATTGTTATTGCCTACAGTTTTTAATACTTTATATTTTAAAGAAAGTACACTGGCAATCATATCTTTAGTACTAGTCTTTCCTACACTACCAGTAACCGCTACTACTTCTATGTTATATTTACTTCTTTTATAAGTTGCAAGTTCTTCTAAACATTTAATGCTATCTTCTACTATTAGAATAGTTTTATTTTTATATTTATTTATATCAATATTATCTAAATCTATTCTATTTAAAATACATGCACTAGCACCTTTTAAAAATGCTTCTTCAAAATAATCATTACCATCAAATTTTTCTCCTTTAATGGCAATATAAACATCACCCTTATTTATAGTTCTACTATCTTTAGAAAAATTAACACATTCTAAATTAACATCTCCACAAACTAATTTTGCATTACAAACTGATATAATATCTTTAATATAAATTTTCAATCTTATCACCTACTTTATATTATTAAGTAAATCATCTATAGTCATAAAACGATCATCAATTTCCTTTAAAGATGGATCTTTGTCTTTACTAACATTATTTTCTTTATTATTTTTAACTACAACATATGCATCATCTTTTGACATAATCAAAGCTTCTTTATATGCACAAATAACTCTTTCTTTAACAATATAAGAACCATTACTATATCTATCCATTATTGGTATTTCATTTAATTTAATTAATTTAGTTTCCTTTATACTTTTAACATTAATCATATTTTTAGTATTTTCTATAAATACATTAATAATTTTACTAGGATTACTTTTAATAATTTTCATAAGAAGTAATCCACGATTAGCACGACTACCTTTCTCAAAATCACTTAACTTTAATCTTTTTGCAGTTCCTCTATCAGTAACAATAGTAATATATTCATCTAATTTATTAAATATTAATCCACTTACTACTTCATCATTTTTCAAATTAATAGCCTTTACTCCCGCTGATTTAAGTCCAGTTACACTAATCTCATCAACATCATACCATAAACCATAACCATCTCTAGTAGCAATAAATACTTCTGAATTTTGATTATAATCAACACTTACAACTTTATCATCATTTTTCAACTTCATCATATTAATTGCTTTAGAATATCTTTGAACTTTAAAATCACATAATTTAGTTCTTTTTACCATACCTTTTTTACTAAAAGAAGTAACAAATATATTATCATTAAAGTCATAAACTGGCATTGCAGAAATTATATTCTCTCCACTATCAATGTTTACTATATTGCTAATATGTTTACCTAATTCTTTCCACTTTCCTTCATAAATTTCGTAAACTGGAACGTATAAATAATTGCCTAAATCTGTAAACAGCAATAAAGTGTCTAATGTATTCATATTGTAAATACCAATTACATAATCATCTTCTTTTAATAAAGGTAAATCACTTCCAACTTGTAAATAACTTCTTTTTGACACTCTTTTTACATATCCATCATGACTAACTACTACTACTACATCTTCTTTTGGTATAGTTAAAGTAGTATCTAACTTAATTTCTTCAATTTCATCTTGAATGGTTGTCAAGCGTTTAGTACCATATTCTTTTTTAATACGACGAAGATCAGTTTTAATAACGTTATTTAATTTTTCTGGATTACTTAATATCAATTCTAATTCATTAATGATAATTGTTAAATTTTTTAACTCTTCTTCTAATATAGTAACATCAGTATTAGTTAATCTATAAAGACGCATATCAACAATTGCTGTTGCTTGTTCATTTGTAAATGTATACTTAATTACAAGATTTTCAATTGCATCCGCTCTATCTTTGCTTGCTCTAATAGTTTTAATTACTTGATCTAATATAGAAATAGCTTTAATTAATCCCTCAACGATATGGAATCTAGCTTTTGCATGCGCTAAATCAAACTCACACTTTTTATAAGTAACTTCTTTTTGATGAGCAATATATGCATCTAATATTCCTAAAATTCCCACTAAAACAGGACGACGATTAATAATTGTTATCATATTAAAATTATATGATATTTGTAAATCAGTATTTTTATATAAATAATTTAAAATATTATTAATATTAGCATCTTTTTTAATATCAATAGTTATTTGCAAACCATTTTTATCAGTTTCATCACGAATTTCTAATATTCCATCTATTTTCTTATCTATTCTAATCTCATCTATTTTCTTAACTAAATTAGCTTTATTTACTTCATAAGGTATTTCAGTAATTATAATTTTATTTTTCTCAATATTAACACGTGATTTTATAATAATTTTGCCACGACCTGTTTCATATGCTTGCTTTATTCCCTCAATTCCACATGCAATAGCACCAGTTGGAAAATCAGGTCCTTTAATGTAGTTCATAATAGTTTCTAATCTTGAATTAGGATTATCAATTCTAAATATAGTAGCATCTATTACTTCTTCTAAATTATGAGTAGGTATATTAGTTGCATAACCCGCTGATATTCCAGTTGTTCCATTTACTAACAAATTAGGAAATTTAGCAGGTAATACTGTAGGTTCTAATAAAGTATCATCATAATTTGGAGCCATTATAACAGTATTTTTATCTATATCTTTTAACATTTCAGTTGCTATTTTAGATAATCTTGCTTCTGTATAACGTGATGCTGCTGGCCCATCTCCATCAATAGAACCATTATTTCCTTGCATATCTATAAATGGTTCTTTCATTTTCCAACTTTGGCTCATTCTAACTATTGCCTCATAAATTGAACTATCTCCATGGGGATGATATTTACCCATAACGTCTCCGACTGCTCTAGCACTTTTCTTATATGGTTTATCATAAGTGTTTTTTTCTTTATACATAGAAAACAAGATTCTTCTTTGTACCGGTTTTAGTCCATCTCTTACATCTGGTATTGCTCTATCCTGAATAATATATTTAGAATAACGACCAAATCTTTGTCCCATTATTTCTTCTAATGAATAATCGTATATTTTTTTTAATACATCTTCCATTATTATCACCAGTACTCATTTTATCAAATTTATAAAAAAAAGTCATTACTTTTAACAGAAATAATTTTAAAAAATCTTATAAAACATATAATTAAATGAGGTGATATATGAAAAAAGTTTTAATATTATTTGGAGGCCCCTCTGAAGAACATTTAATTTCTTGCAAATCTACTAAAAGTATTTTAGAAAATATTAACTATAAAAAATATAATGTTAGTATATGTGGAATAAGTAAAAATAATAACTGGTATGAATTTAATGATACTCTAGATTTATTAGAAAATGGAAACTGGTTAATTAGTCAAAATAATAAATATATTGAAAATATAATAAATTATTTAAAAGGTTTTGATGTTGTTTTTCCAATTATCCATGGTGCTTTAGGAGAAGATGGAAAATTAATAGCAATGTTAGATATTTTCAATATAAAATATGTGGGTTCTTCATACTTATCTCATGCTTGTAGTTTAGATAAATATTTAACTAAATTAATATGTAATGATTACAAGATTAAACAAGTTAGTTATGTTTTATTAAAAAAAGAAAATAAAATAGATATTAAAATATTAGAAAATAAATTAAAATATCCAATGATTATTAAGCCTTGCTCAAACGGATCTTCAATAGGTATTAGTATTGCTAAGAATAAAAAAGAATTAGAAAATGCTATTAAATACGCTTTTAAATTTGATAACAAAATTTTAATTGAAAAATTTATTAAGGCTAAAGAATTAGAATGTGCTGTTATTGAAGATAAAAAAATAATTGCTTCTTCTATTGGAGAAATTATTCCTAGTAATGTTTTTTATGATTATAATGCCAAATACGAAAAAGAATCAAAAATTATTATACCTGCAAAAATTGATGATGAATTAAAAAAAGAAATACAAGATAAAGCAATTAAAATTTTTAAAGTTCTAAATTGTAAAGATTACGCTAGAATAGACTTTTTATATGACATAGAAAACAATATTTTATATTTTAATGAAATTAATACAATACCAGGATTTACTAAAATTAGTATGTTTGCTAAATTATTTGAATATGATAAAATTAATTATAAAAAATTAATTACAAAGTTAATAGATAGAAATATTTAAAATTAAATTTATACATCATTTTTTAAATTATATAATTTAAATTTTATAATTCAAAAATAAAAAAGTTTATTTTTGTTGAAAATAGACTTTTTTTTATGTTAATTATTAAAAATTATATTATTTTAGAAAATAAAAGGAAAAATATATAAATAATATTAATATTGTTTATCTAATTATCAATTTTTGACCAATGTTAAGTAAATTTGATGTTAAATTATTTAATGTTTTTAAATTATCAACTGTAGTATTAAATTTTCTTGCTATTGAATATAAATTATCTCCTGCTACTACAGTATAAGTAGTAGGAATATCAGAAGACGATGGAATTTTTAATACTTGATTTATTTGTAAAAGATTTGATGTTAAATTATTTAATGACTTTAATTCATCAACTGTAGTATTAAATTTTCTTGCTATTGAATATAAGCTATCTCCACTTTGAACAACATATGTATTTGCAGTATCCATATTATCATCTTCCATTGCATTATCATCTTCACTAATTTTTAATACTTGATTTATTTGTAATACATTTGATGTTAAGTTATTTAATGATTTTAACTGTTCTACTGTAGTATTAAATTTTTTTGCTATTGAATATAAGCTGTCTCCTTTTTGAACAATATATGTATTTGCAGTGTCCATATCATCATCTTCCATTGTATTATCGTCTTCACTAATTTTTAATACTTGATTTATTTGTAATACATTTGATGTTAAGTTATTTAATGATTTTAATTCATCAACTGTAGTGTTAAATCTTCTTGCTATTGAATATAGGCTATCTCCTTTTTGAACAACATATGTGTTTGAAGAAGGAGTATCTTCTTCACTTGGTACTCTAAGTATTTGCCCTACTTGTAGTGTATTACTAACTAAATTGTTTAATGACTTTAACTCTTCTATTGTAGTATTATACTTTCTTGCTATTGAATATAAGCTATCTCCTTTTTGAACAATATATGTATTTGACATTAAGCCTGGTGGCGCAATATAATCGATTCCCTTATATAATGCAACTGCTCGAATAACAGCTTCCGCTAATCGTTTATAATTATCTTCTAAAAATCTTACATTTTCAGGAGTATCATCAATGAACCCATATTCAACTATTATTGGTTCTGTTTTACCAGTATTTCTATGTATAAAATAATAATCTTTACTAGTATCAGAAGGTAAACGTCTTTGATAATATTTACGCATTGTTTGGCCTTCAGCTCCTAAATTAGATAAAACATTTCTAGCAAGAGTATCAGAATTACGAAGTGCATAAATTACTTCTGCACCGGTACCACCACCTGCGTTTAAGTGATTAGAAATAACCACAACATCAGGGCTATTTCCATAAGCACTCAATATTCTTTGAGTTCTTTCTGTAGGGCTCAACGTTTCATCAGTATCTCTAGTTAAAGTAACAGGAACACCTAATTCATTAAATCTCTCAAACATATATTGAGAAATCATTAAAGTATAATCTTTTTCATTTTTTCCATTAGCAACTGCACCAGGATCGCTTCCTCCATGTCCTGGATCAATTACAACTTTTAGTTCATCCACATTATTCACCTCTACATTAAAATATGTAAAAATGCCTAATTTGCCACTGATATATTTATCAGTTTACTTTTTATTAATAAAAATCTTCTAACATTACTGATCAAAAAGATCAATCTTATCATACATAAACTCTATTTTATCAATTGTCTTATTAATATGAAAATGTCCACAATACCACTTATCATAATCAACATTTTCCTCAATTTTATCCAAAAACTCCTCCATAGATTTATCAACATTAGAAGAATCAACACCCTCAACAAACGCCTCTGCAGGAATATATTTTAAAGGGCAAGTATGCGATAAAATAATATCAACATGTTTATCTTTATATTTATTATATATATAATCTTGCTCATCTTTGGTTAATTGTTCATCCTCAAACCAATTATAGCCACATTCAAGCCTATAAAGTTTATCGATAGAATAAGCACCTCCAATTACTAGAACACTTTTTCCATTAATATTATATAACTCTCCATTTTTAGCAAAAATTAAATTAGGATAATCCTTCTCAATAAAAACATTACCACCAAACATTTCAACTTCTTCATATCCAACCAAATTTTCAGGTCTCTCTTCATGATTACCTTGAATACAAAATAACTTAATATTCATAGCATTCAAAATATCTTTAAACTCATCATCAATACCATTCAAATAGTAATTGATACCAGCATCCCCCAAAATTATTACCATATTATTTTTATTTCTCTTTACGTGATTCAATCTAGAAAAATCCCTATGGGTATCACCGGTTATATAAATCATATGCATCCTCCTATACAAAAATATTTTACAATATAATTACAAAAATTGCAAATTAATAGTAAATTTGATATACTAAATTCGAAAGGAGAATTAATGAAAAAAATATTAAACACAATTTTAACAATAATATTAATACCTTTAATCATGTTATTAATATTAAGTTTTAATATTCAATCAATTATAATTAATACAATATCAACAGAAATTGTGGAAAAAGAAATAACTAATCAAATCAATCAAATATTAACAAATACTTACGATGTAGAAAACAAAAATATATTGACAGAAATAAGCAATAAAGAAATAAATAAAAAAATAGCAAAAAATTATATAAATAGCATCATTAATAAAGAAAAAATAAATATTGATACAGAAATAAAAGAAATAATTGATAATAATAAAAAAATATTAGAAACAAACAATATAAATTTAACAGAAAATGAAATTAACAAAATAATAAATCAAATCAATCAAACTGTCAATAAAGAATACGAAAAAATAACTATAAATATAGCCGAAGACGATAAAGTTTTAAATATATTTAACATCATTAATTCAAATGTTTTTAAAATAATGCTAATTGCAATTATGATAATAGATTTAATACTAATAGCAATAATTAAAAAATCATCATACAAATGGTTATATAATTTATCAATTTCTAGTTTAATAAGTAGTATTATATATATTTTTATATACCCACCTTTTATAACACAAATATCAAAGTATATAAATGAAATATCAAAATATAATATCAAAATTGACAATAGTTCAATATTAATGTCATCCTATATATGTTTGTTTGTTAGTATAGTATTGATAATTATTTACATTTTAATTAAAAATTTAACAAAAAAATAGTCAAAACTTTACACTTTGACAAAAAATATTCAATTTTATGCCAATATTTTCCATTTTTTGTTGAATATTCCTCAATTTACCGCTATAATATAGCAGTATTCTTTATTTTTCGCCAACTATTACAACGTGTGGTATTTAAAATTGTAATAATTGTTAGATAATTGTAATGGAAAGCGAAAAAAATATATTTACAGTAAGGTGATGAAATGACAAAGTTAAAAAAAGTTAATAGAAATAGTGAAGCTTATATTTATGAACTTGTTAGCCAAAATGTTAAAAAGTATAGAATGATGAGAGGTTTAACACAAAGTGAATTAGCAGATTTAATACCATATAGTTATTCAACAGTAATTTCTATTGAAGGTAACTACCGTAATAACTTCTCACTAGCAGTTATTGGTTCTATAGCAAAAGCTCTAAATATAAGAATGTATTTACTATTCATGGACGAAAATGAAACTAAACAGCTTTTAGAAAAAAAGAGCAAAAAACAAGCAAGTAAATAAATTAATAAGCTAATTTATTTCAAACTGTTAATATACTACTTTTTTGAAAATATTAATATTAAAGCTTTCTATAATAAAAGTAGTATAAGTTACAGCTTAAAAAGTGTTTTTAGATAATGAAAATCTAGAAATGCTCTTTTTTGCGTATAATAAAAATAAACTTAAAATTAGTTTATTTTTTTGCTATACAATATTTGACATAAACAAACAAGTTTACTCTTTCAAATATTTTATTTATGATACGTTTCATTATTTAATATTTTGAAACTTCTATATATTTGTTCTAACAACATAACTCTAAATAATTGATGAGGAAATGTTAAATTAGAAAATGACAAACAGCAATCACTTTTATCTATAATTTTTTTATCTATTCCGTTAGAACCTCCTATGATAAAAGTAATAGTTGATTTACTAATAAAAGTTGTATCTATTTTTTTAGCTAATTCTAATGAATTCAATTTAAGTCCATCAATAACTAAAGAGATAATATAATCATTTTTACTTATATGTTTTTCAATTAAATTTGCTTCTTTTTCTATTGTGCTATCATTTAATTCAATTAAGTTAATTTTGTGATATTTAGATATTCTTTTATAATAATCTTCAACAGCAGAAACTAAATAATTTTCTTTTAATTTTCCTACACAAATAATCTTAATCATAAAGTAATAAGCTCCGTTTCTTGGTTTTGTTTGCAAACAATAATATGATCAACCGACTTATTAGTTTCTTTTAATTTGTTAATCAAAGTATCATAAGCTATTTTAGGATCATTATTTTCTTCACTAAGATGAGCTAACATTACATATTTAGTGTTATTTCCGATAAATTGTGATAAATATTTAGAACTATCAACATTAGACAAATGACCTTTATCTCCATAAATACGTTTTCTTATTTCATAAGGATAACTTCCATTATTAAGCATTTCTATATCATGATTACTTTCCATAATATACAAATCACGGTTAGATAAAATATCAAAATATTTTCTATTTATATACCCAGTGTCTGTAACATAAACAATAGAACTGTGGCAATCAGAAATAATATAACCATTAGAATCACTTGCATCATGAGAAGTTTTAATAACATTAATTTTTAAATCATTAATTTCAATAACATCTCCATCAATAAATTCATAGTTATCAATATAATCAATATCCTCATACATAGTTTTAGTGCAATATATTTTAGGATTGAATTTTTTACAAAAAACTTTTAAACCGTTTATATGATCACTATGTGTATGAGTAATTAAAATTCCATCAAGTAAATTGGCGTCTACTCCTATATTAGATAATTTTTGATTTATATATTTACAACAATTACCTGCATCTATTAATATTTTAGCTTGTTCAGATTCTATATAAGTAGTGTTTCCTTTACTACCACTAGATAAAACTACAACTTTCATTAATATAACCCCAATGGATTTATTGTATATCCGCCACGATATGGAACGCCAATGTATATTGAAAAGTCAAGGTGAGTGCCTGCATAAGGACTATAAGATGATGGAGATGGTACAACAAAGCCAGTATTACCCATTTTAGCAATGTGTTGACCACGAGCAACAGTTTGACCAACAGATACATCAATTGAAGCCAAATGCATATATTGAGAATAATATCCTCCAGCATTATGATTAATAATTATATAATTACCACGTCCTCCATTACAACTAGAATAACCAGGACTGCATCCTCCTTTAGCCTCATAAACAACCCCATTATTAGCGGCATATATATCAGAACCATAACCAGGACCAGCAATATCAATTGCACTATGGAATGATCCCCAACGATATTCATAATAAGTAGTAATTACATAAGGTCTATTAGTAGGCCAAGCCCAATAAGATAAATCTGCAACTTCTGGAACATATTTATCACCTTTGACTAAAACCTCACTAACTGCAGGCTTTAATTCAGTAGAAGAAACCGTAATTGTATCTTCTAATTGACCATTAACATATTGATACTTTCTAGCTACAGAATAAAGACCGTTTTCTCCTTTTCGTTCTACTTTTTCATAGCCTTTTAATTGATTTTCATCATATTTAATTTCAACTTCATAGTCTCTTTCCTCTTCTTCAACACTATGATATTCTACTACAACACTAATAATAGGATCGATTAAACCTACTACAACTTCCTGTGATTCATAAAGTAAATTGTTTTCACTATTAAATTCTGGATTTGCAATTAAAAACTCTGCTACGTTTAATTTATTATTTTTAGCAACTTCCTCAATAGTATCTCCTTCTTTAACAGTATACATTTTTTGTTGTTCTAATGTTCCATAAAGCAAATATTTACTTAGTTCTGCAACATCAGTAAAAATTTTCTCATCTACATTTATTAAATCAGTTTTATAAGTAACATTTTCTTTAATGTCAATGTTTTCTATAATCCTACCTGTATCTTCTATTTCAGGCTGCGTTCCCGCTAAAAACATAGCATATTGATCGTGATCAACAAAAGCTTTAATTGTATTTTCTAATGCTTCATCAAAAATATCTTTAGACAAAACATTAATAACTATATCACTTTCGTCTTCTTCTTCGCTTTCAATAGTTACTTTAACACCTTTAAGACTAAAATTTTTACTAGCAGTAATTTTATTATAAATTTCTTCATCCGTATTAATATTATTATTATAAGTAGTTTCTTTTCTAATTTCTACACCTTTCGGAGGATAAATAGTATCAACTTCATAAATGTTGCGAATGTTTTGTTGTTGCTGATTTATATATTCATCAAATTCCTCTTCATTAGCAATCGTACCAATTTTTTGTCCATCCAAATACACAACATATGCATCTACTGGATTAACATTTAAACGTGAAGAAAATCCAAATAAAACTATTGATAATGATAATACAAAGACTAAAGATATTAAAGAAAATGTCCATTTATTTTTCACTATTTAATCCCCTCTTTCTTTATTGATAAAAATGTTGATGTTTTCTTTCGAAATAACATATCAATAGTAGCAGTAGGACCATTACGGTGTTTTAAAATTATTAATTGAATAGGTGAAGGAATATTGTCATCGTTATTATTTTCTACCTCCACTGCATGTAAAGCTGCTACTATATCAGCATCCTGTTCTATTGAACCAGATTCTCTTAGATCACTTAATACTGGCTTTTTATCTTCTCTTTTTTCCACATTTCTAGATAACTGTGATAAGGCAATAACAGGAACTTCTAATTCTAAAGCCATAGTTTTTAAAGAACGAGAAATTTCTGATACTTCTTGTTGTCTAGAACCAGAATAACGATTAGAAGAATCGATTAGCTGTAAATAATCTATAATAACCAAACCTAAACCTTCGCCTTGCGTTGCTAAACGTCTACATTTAGCTTTTATTTCTCCTGCAGTTATACCACCTGCATCATGAAAAAAAATGTTAGTATCAGATAACTGGGTAACCGCTTCGTTTACTCTCCTCCAATCTTCGGATTCTAATTTTCCAGTTTGTAACTTTTTATTATCTATTTGACCTAAAGAACTAATCATTCTCATAACTAATTGTTCTGCAGGCATTTCCAAAGAAAATATAGCAATGTTCTTCTTTGTACTTTTTGCAGCAGCACAACCTATATTAAGGGCAAACGCAGTTTTACCAACTGCAGGACGAGCAGCTACTATTATAAGTTGAGTAGGCTTCAATCCTTCTGTTAAATTATCTAAATCAATCAAACCAGTTGTAAGACCGGTTATTTGTCCTTTACTTTTTGATAAAATTTCCAAATCTTCTTGTGCTTTACTAAGTACATCTTGTACTTTTCTAAACTCTGTAGTTCTTCTAGTTTTTGAAACATTTAAAATAGATTTTTCTGCTTCTTCTACACAACTAGCAACATCAACTTCACTATCATTAGCAACCTTAATTATATTAGTAGCTACTTCAATCATGCGACGTAAAGTAAATTTTTCTACTACCAAATTAATATAATAATCAATATTAGCGCCAGTAGCAACACTATTAGTTATCTCACTTAAATACCCTACTCCTCCGATTATATCTATTAGTTTTCGATTAACTAACTCACTAGTAAGTGTATTAATATCAACAGGTTTCTTATTATCATATAAATATTTAATAACTTCAAATATTTTAGCATGTGAATCTAAATAAAACATCTCTTTATGTATTTCTTCACATGCTTTTTGTAAAGATTCATACGACCAAAAAACTGAACCTAATAAAGCTTTTTCTGCTTCTATATTGTTAGGTAATCCATTCATATTATCACCTACTTATCTTTTAAAATCACCATTATTTTTGCTTTCACTTTTTTATGTAAATTTATTTCTACAAAAAAAGAGCCTAAAGTATTTAAATTATCATTTACAATAATATCCTTTTTAGTAATATTATAACCTTTCTTTGTTAATTCGTCTGAAATATTTTTAGAAGAAATTGATCCAAAAACTCTTCCATCTTTACCTGTTTTCACAATAAATTCTATTTTTTCTTTTTCTAATTTTTCTTTGAGAGATTCTGCAGAAGCAATGTTTTCCTTTTCCTTTTTCTCATAATCTGCTAATTCATTATTTAATCTATTTACACTACCTTTAGTATAAGCAACTGCATATCCATTTTTAATTAAAAAGTTAATAGCATAACCATCTTTTACTTCTTTTATATCATTAACTTTACCTTGCCCTTTTAAATTTTTAATAAAAATTACTTTCATCAATATCACCCCAACAATATAATTATACTATATATTGTAATCTAAATAAAGATTAATTTAATAAAATCTATAACCAACTTTTTAGTTTCTTTATCTAAATTTCTAAAACTTAAAAATAAATCAAAAAACTTTTTTAAATTTATTTCTCTAAGTAATTTAATGTCATTATCTTCAAAAACCGAAAAAATAGCTTCAACAATTTTTTTTCTTTTAGAAAAGCTTAAAGTTTCTAAACGAGCATTAAGTTTTTTACCAACGTTTTTACTTTTATTGCTTAATTTATCTTCTATAAAGGTCTTATCATTACACATCCAAGTAAATGCATCGTGTTGAAATATACCCAACCTATTACTTTTTACTACGACATAATTCGCTTTATGGTACAATATCATCCCAACGATACTCTCTTTAGGAACAAACATCTTAATTTTAGGCAAAATCTTTCGATATTTACTAGAATTAACTTGCTCTTTTAAAAAGCCTGGTCCATCATTATTATAAATTGCTACAACCTTACTTCTAATAATAAAGTTACATCCCATTACAGCACTAATTGCAAGGTTTCCACCTTTTGAGTGTCCTCCAACCCTAACTACTTCATCGCTTAATCTTACTGCACGATTCAAATACTTAATTGCTAAAAGTTGTGATCCTGCTGGAAAGTTACAGGCCATAATAAAGTCTTCTTTCCAACCAACAGTAGTATTATCAGTACCTTCATAAGATAT
>CALVVX010000011.1 GCA_944364015.1 uncultured Bacilli bacterium
TTTGAATTTGTTCTGGTTGTGGATTAATATTTCCCATATTCATACTATCTATTGTTGGGCCATTATATGTTGGAGCTATATTAGGAGTTTGCTCTGATAATGGTGTGTAAAAATCGTTTCCACTACTCATATTTGTTGGTGCTTCTGAAGGCATTACAGGAGTAGGATTTGGTTGCATTTGTGGTTGATTAAATGCATTCATATTAGGCATTGTCATAGCCTCAGGTTGTGTAGTTTCCAAATTTGGTGTTGGAGCTACATTATTAGTTGGATTACTAACTTGATTGGTATTTTGCATAAATTGGTTATTCAAATTGTTTTGTTCATTCATATTCTTTCCTTCTTTCTTTTTCTTTATTTTTTTATCGGCAATAAAGCCTATAATTGTTACTATTAGTATTAATAAAATTGCCAAAACCCATCCATAATATTCTACAATAAATTCTTCAAAGCTCATGTTTGCCTCCTCTTCTACCCTATATAAAGAATAACATATATTGAAAAAAATTGCAATTATTTTTAATTAACTTGCGAATTTTTCCTCAACACTATTATCTATTTCTTTTAATACAGATAGCGATGTATCAAAAGATAATTTATATTGTCCTTTATTGAATAATATTTCTGATTTTTCTAATTCTTCTGCTACTTTAGGATAAGTACTACGATACCTGTTTCCATATATTATTATTTTCTCACTTAACATAGCAGATTTTATCATATCATTTGTTTTATTATATATTTTAAATACTAAATCACGAGCATTTTCAACACGTATATTTAATATTTTTATAACTATAGGTTTCTTATCTAACTCTTTTATAACCTCTCTAATTGCTTCTTGAGCTTCTCTTAATTCAATAAAATAACTACTAGGTATTACTGGAATTTTATATTCTTTTAGCCTATTTTTAGTTTTCTTAAGTAAATCTTGAATACTATTTAACTCTTCTTTAGCTCTAGTTTCATCATCTTTCATACTAGTAATTGATCTTAATTGATAGTCTAGATCATCTTGTAAACGTGATAATTTTAAACTTAAACCATCTAACTCATCTACTAAACGAGAATATGCAAATGTATGCCCATTTCCATGTGAGATTAATAATTTAAAGTCTTCATTTATTTGTTCTAAATTTTTATTCAATAAACTAAATTTATTTATTGCTTCATCCGATAAATCATAAGTACTTTTAATATCATCTATTTGTAGATAAATATCTCTTACTACTTTATTTATTTTTTCAATTTTATATTTTAAATTTTTACTATTTTCTTTAAACAAATCTTTACATTCTTTTTCTTTTTCAAAATCATTATATAAAGAGTTAAAATAATCAAGCATTGTTTTTAATTCTATACTAGAATCTGTCATATCTAATTCTTTTAATCTATTTATAATATTTTCTATTTTACTTTTAATTTCTTTAATATTATATTCAACATTCAAATAATCAAGAGGATATCCATCTCTTAACATTCTAAAATATAAAGTAGTCATCTCATCTATTTTGTTTGGAAGCAAAACTGTAGCAGTTAATACTATTGATGGTGCTTCATCAATTACTTTTTTGAATTTATTTATATCTTCTTCTAATGATAGAACTATTTTTTCTACTAATACATAATCGTTTAAGTCCATTGCATCTTCAAATTCTAAAAATTTCTTATCTAAATATTCAAAATGCTTTTTAATATTATCTGTAATAGGACCATAATCTTTAATTGTTCTTTCAAATTTACTTTGTAATTCACGATAATTTATTTTTAATTTTGTAATTAATGCTCTATTTCTTTCTTCTGAATTAGTTATTATCTTTATCTCATCTAATAAAAGAGCACTTCTTTTTTGTAATGTTGCAATTTGCATCTCAATATATGCAATTTTCTTTACTGCTTGTTTATATTCTGATTTATCAATTAAAAACTCTGCATCACTTATCATATCAGTTAATTTAGGAACTTCATCTTCTTTGATAAGTTTAAATGTAGTATCCCAATCTTCTAATTTATTTTTTAAATTATCAGTTTTAACTAAATCTTTAACTTTTGATATTTCCGATAAAATAGGAACTCCAATTAATTTGTTTTTTTCTACATCTAATTCATTTATCTCTTGGCGATAGCGATTGGTTCTTTTTCTTTTTACTATCATAAATGTAATAAAAATTAGTACTAGAGCTACTACTGCAGTAGATATAGTAATTAGCAAAACATTTTGATCCATACACTTCACCTTCTTCTCATAAATATTTTATCACATAATTTATTTTTTTACAAAATTTATTTTGTAAATTTACAAACTTTATACAAAGAAAAACAGATAATTTTTTATCTTGTTCTTCTATATCTTTTAGGATCTATAGGTTCATCATTTTGAACATATGTAACTTTAACTTCTTCATTATTTATTGTAGTTTCTTTATCTTTATTAACAGGATTATACAAATTAACAAAATTAGTTAATGCTTTTATTATAATACTCCTGTTGCTTACTATTTGACTTTGTTTAGCATCATCAAAATTAGCTATTTTATCATTCATGTTGTCTCCTACTAAGATTACAACAGTGTTCATAATTACACTACAAATACGAGATAATTCACTTTTAGTTAGTTTTCTTTTTCCTTCTTCTATTGCAATTAATTCTTTTTGACTAATTCCTATACTTTCAGAAAAATCTTTTATTGAATTTCCTAAAAATTTTCTTATGTTTTTTAGATCCTTTTCTGCAGTTCTTTGTATTGGTTTTTGTTTTTTCATATTATCACTCACTTTCTAATTCAAATATAGCATCACGAAGTTCCATAGCTTTTTCAAAATCTAGTTTACTAGCAGATAGTTTCATTTCTTGTTTTAAGCGATCGATTAAATCTTGTTTTTCTTTTTTACTATATTTTTCTTTTTTCTTATCTTTAATTTCTACTTCATTGGAAATAACATCATGTATTTGTTTTATTATTGTTTTAGGTATTATATTGTGCTTTTTATTATATTCTTGTTGTATTTCACGGCGACGTTTTGTCTCTTCTATTGCTTCTTGCATAGATGGACTAATAGTATCTGCATACATAATAACATGTCCATTAGCATTACGTGCGCATCTTCCTATTGTTTGAATTAAACTTCTACTGCTTCTTAAGAAACCTTGCTTATCTGCATCCATTATGGCTATTAGGCTAACTTCTGGGATATCTATTCCTTCACGTAATAAGTTTATGCCAATTAAAACATCATATTTACCTATTCTTAAATCTCTAATTATTGCAAGTCGTTGTAATGATTTTATTTCACTATGTAAATAAGCTACTTTTATATCAAGACTTTTTAAATAATTTGTTAATTCTTCTGCCATTCTAATGGTTAATGTTGTTACTAAAACTCTTTCATTTTTTTGAATTCTAATATTAATATTTTCAATTAAATTATCAATTTGATTTTTACTTGGTTTAACACTAACACTAGGATCTAATAAACCAGTAGGTCTAATTATTTGTTCTACTACATGATTATCTACTTTTTCTAGTTCATAATCTCCTGGAGTGGCAGATACATAAATAGCTTGATTAATTTTAGCTTCAAACTCTTCAAAACGAAGTGGCCTATTATCTAGAGCACTAGGTAAACGAAAACCATAATTAACTAAATTTTCTTTACGAGCTCTATCGCCATTATACATACCTCTTACTTGAGGAAGTGTAACGTGAGATTCATCTACTACTAAAAGAAAATCTTTAGGAAAAAAGTCAATCAAAGTAGTTGGAGTCTCATTAGCTTTTTTTAATGCAATATGGCGTGAATAATTTTCTATACCACGACAAAATCCAGTTTCTAGTAACATTTCCATATCATAATTAGTTCTTTCTCTTAATCTTTGCTCTTCAATTAATTTATTGTTATCTTTAAAGTATTTTAATCTTTCTTCTAGTTCTTCTTTTATATTTTTAACGGCAATTTTTAACTTATCATCACTAGTAACATAATGTGAAGCTGGAAATAAAGTCATACTTTTTTTACTTTTTATTATTTTTCCTGTAATTGTATCAAATTCACATATTTTATCTATTTCATCTCCAAAAAATTCTATCATAATACCATTTTTTCTTTCACTAGCAGAAACTATTTCAATGGTATCTCCTTTAACTCGAAAGCAACCTCTTTTTAAATCCATATCGTTTCTTTCGTATAACATATCCACTAATTTTTTCAAAACATAATCGCGTTCAACTTCATCTCCTACGTTTAGGGTTAACATCTTTTTCTGATATTCGCTTACTTCACCAATTCCATATATACAAGATACTGAAGCTACTACGATGACATCTCTTCTAGTAAGTAAGCTACTAGTAGCAGAATGTCTCATCTCATCAATTTCATCATTAACTGATGAGTCTTTTTCAATATAAGTATCCGTTGTAGGTATGTAAGCTTCTGGTTGATAATAATCAAAATAGCTTATAAAAAACTCTACCCTATTTTCTGGAAATAATTCTTTTAATTCAGAATATAACTGTCCCGCAAGTGTTTTGTTATGCGCTAATACTAATGTTGGTTTGTTTACTTCTTTAATAACATTAGCTATTGTAAAAGTTTTTCCTGTACCAGTTGCACCAAGTAATACTTGATGTTTTTTACCCCCTTTTATTCCCGCTACTAAATGTTTTATAGCTTCAGGCTGATCACCGTTTGGGCTATATTTCGATACTAGTTTAAACATTGTTATTCTCCATTCTTGTTTCGCAATAGCAGTTTCATTCTATCATATAATTACAAAATTGTCAACTTTTTAGCAAACAATCGTTTAAAAAGAAGTATTGCTACTCCTCATATTTACTTTCTATTCCATAATATTCTTCTAAAGTTATCCATTTACCATTATTATATAATTTTTCTGCTAATTCTTTACCTACATATCTTAAATGCCATGATTCATACATATATCCTGTTATATTTTCTTTTCCTTTTGGATAACGTAAAATTAAACCATATTTATAACAATTATCACTTACCCACTTTCCTTCTTTAGTATTTGCAAATGATTCATCTATAGTATTTAGATCAAAAGCTAGTCCACTTTGATGTTCTGAATGTCCCGCTTTTGCAGAATAAGTATCTGCTTTTTTAACCCCATCAGTATTAACATAATTATTATATATACTTCTTTGCCTTTCATAAGATCTAAAACCACTAGAGATATATAAATTTAAGCCCTCTTTTTGAGCATCTTTTTTCATTTGATTAAAAGCATTGTTGGTACTATCAGTAAGACCACTACCATAGTCTTCTGGTAGAGAATAAGTCTTATTAACAATTAATATTCCATCTATATATGTAACACCATCTACAACTTTAGCAACATAACCTTTAGATGTAGTAAAAGTTCTATTATCAGTATCTTCAACAATATTCAAAATAAAATCATAACTTACTTCATTATTAGAAGAATCTTTAGCAACAAATTTTAAATTATATTTACCAACTTTTGATAAATCATAATATCCAGATATTTCTATTTTTATATCTTCTTTAGAATTATCAGTAACCTTTGCATAATTAACTAAATTAACTTCATCATTTATATTAACAGTAATATTATCTTCTGCTTCAATAACAGGAGCAATTGTATCTACAATATTTATTTCAAATTTGTATATTTGTTCTTGATCTTTATTTTTTAATTTTACTTCTAATTCTTTTTTACCTAAATTAGAAGTATCTACTGTTTTATCTTCAGATATTATTTCTCCATTTTCTACTTTATCAATAAATGATAAAAGCTTAACTTCACTATTGATTTCTACTTCTAAATTATCATTTAAAGTTACTTTTATTTCTTCTTTATTTTTACTTATAATAAAAACTATTATTCCTACAATAATTATAATTAAAACTAAAATAATACTTAAAACTATTAAAATTTTCTTTTTATTTCTCTTTTTTCTCATCTTATCACTTCTTTACATATTTTAACATAATTTTTAATACTTCATCTATTTCTAGATTACTAGTATCTATTTCAATTGCTTCTTTTGGCTTAATAAAACTTTTATCTTCTATATCTTTTTTATCTCTTTGTTCTAAATTATTCTTAATTTGTTCCAATGATACATTTTCTCTATTTTTTAGCATATTATATACTCTTTTAGCCCTAACATCTAAATTAGCATATAAATAAAATTTATAATCTGCATTTGGCGCAATTATTGTACCAATATCTCTTCCTTCAATTACTAAATTGCCTGCATCTACAAATTTTTTTTGAATTTGTCTAATTGCAGTTTTCATAATTGGCAAACCTGCATATTTAGGAGTAAATACAGATACATCTTCATCTTTTATTCTTAAAGTTACATCTATCCCATCTAAAAACACTTTTTGAACTTCTTTTTCAATTAAAAAGTCAATATTTAAGTTTACTACTTTATTAAACAAATCTTCACTATTATTAGGGTCTATTTGTTGATTCATTATTTTTAATGCTACACATCGATATATAGAACCTGAATTTAAGTATTTTAATCCTAATTCTTGTGCTAATTTTAATGCTAAAGTAGATTTTCCAGTCGCAGACATTCCATCTATTGTAATTACCATAACTTCTCCTTTTGAAAATATATATTATTTGTTTTTTCTTCTTTTAATGTAGTTTTATTACCATGACCTGGATAAATAATTATCTCATCATCATATTTTTTTATTTTAGAAATTGAATCTTGCATTTCTTTATAATTTCCTCCCTCTAAATCACATCTACCAATACTGCCAGAAAATATAAAGTCTCCGACAAACATGATTTTATCTTCTTTAAAATAATAAGTAATGCTATCAGGACTATGACCTTTAGTATATATTACTTCAAATTTAAAAGGAAATATTTCGTATTCTTTTTCCTCTAAATTAGACTTTTCATAAACTTTTACTCTATATTTTTCTTCTAGTTTACTTAAAGCCTGAATGTGATCAAAATGCCTATGTGTTATTAATATAGCTACTACTTTTCTATCTTTTATTTTATTTATTATTTTATCATAATCATCACCAGGATCAATAACTATTACATAATTATCTTTTATTACTAAATAACAATTACATTCTAATAATCCTACTTTTATACTCTCTATTTTCATATAATCTCCTTTTCTTCTTTAGTTAATAAAAACTTAAGTCCAATTCCAATGAAAAGTCCTAGAAAAGCCTCAAGTAATTGCCAAAATACATATATATAAGAAGTGCTTTTATAATATATAAATATACTAGGAATGAATAAAACAGATATAAAGATTGGATAAAAATATTTTAATCTATTGTTTGAAATAAATCCAAATAATATTGAAAGTAGTAGTGTTATAACTATTATAATTAATATTAGCTGTCTTTCTTTATCTTCAATTATAAAAATTGGTAGAACATAAAAACTTATTAATTCTAAAAATATTATTATAAATTCTGTGATTGTTTTAGGCATTTCATCACTTCTTTCTTCTTAATTATACTACATAATTTATTTTTAAACAATAAAAAACGGATAAAGGATTATCCGATTAAAACAAACTGGTAGTCTGTACGGGATTTGAACCCGTGTATAATACCTTGAGAGGGTACCGTGTTAACCGCTTCACCAACAGACCATAATGTTAAATACATTAACATTTTAACATATTTTACTTTTTTTAGCAATAGTTTATTTGTTTTTAATTCTTATTAGGGCTTTTTGCATGTTTTTAGAATTATAATCAACTTTATATCCATATCTTAAAGCTTCTAATATTATTCGCTTTTGTTCTGATAGTTTTTGACTATCTATGTGTATTTGATGCAAATTACATAATGTATTGTATAAATTATTATCATTATAATCTATAAATTTTAAAAACTCTTCATTAAATCTTTTGCCTATTTTTATTTTTTTATTATCTAAATCATATAATATTTCATTATGTTTATAAAAATCTTTTTTCTTTATTTTATCTTTATTTTCTTCTTTTATAATAGCTCTTTTTTCAAATAATTCTTTTATTAATATTAAATCTGGTTCTTCATTTATTCTAATTTTTATTGTTTCTATTTCTTCATTACATACTTTATCAAAAAAATTTGGAAAATAACTAATATCACTACATAAATGCTTTTCACTTAATAATAACAAATTATTAGTATTTTCATATACATATGTAAAATATAATTCCATTAATAATTGAACAGATGGTTTAGGGCAGATTAAATAATTATTAATATCCATTCCTCTTTCTACTATTTTTCTAAATTCAGAATCTATTAAACTTATATAACTCCACCCTACTAATTGACATCTTTTTTTTAATTCTTCTTCTGCTTGTTTTTTTATTTCTTTATCGTAATTATTATTAACAATTATAAATATTAAATTAGAAATAGTAAGTTTTGCTATTTTATGCATAAATTCCTCCTGTTAAAGTAATTTGTTAAATCTATTTTTAATTCTATTTTCTTTTAACAATTTTAAAATCATATATAAATCCGGACTAATTGTAGTAGTTGTTAATGCTACTCTAATAACTGTTGCTATATCAGATACATTACCTTTATAATTATCAGGGTTTAACTTATATTCTTTGATATTGCTACAATAACCAAATTCTTCTGCTAATTGTTTTATTTTATCAAACCATGTATCTTTGTCATCTTCTTCATTATAATATTTATTTATATAAGTAGATAATATTTCACTTATTTCTTTTTTATCATTTATTTTTCCCCATTTATAGTCTAGATTAGTAAAATATTCATCATACATATACCATACTTGTGATTTAATGGTAGAAAACGTTTCATAATCTTTACGTGGTTTTTTTTGATTTCTTTCAATATTAAAAATTTCTATACTATAATTTTTGTATTTTTCTAATATTTTAGCAAATTCTATATCATACTCTTTTGCCCAGTTTAAAGTATAATCATATACTTCTTCTGCTTTTAATCTACTAATGTAATTTCTTGATATATTTAATAATTTATCTAAATCAAATAAAGTCCCACTGGCACTTACCTTTTTAAAATCAAATTTGAATTCATCGATACTAGCATTAGGATTAGCATCTAGAAAAGCTTCAAAATTAGAATTTGCTATTGTCATTAAATATAATTTTACTGCTTCAATTGGTACTCCTTTTTCATGATAAAAACTAATCGCAGACTCTGGATCTTTTCTTTTAGATAGTTTTCTTCGAGTACCATTTTCATCAATTTTCATAACTAGTCCTAAATGAGCATATTTAGGAATTTCAAAATTTAACATTGAAAACAATTGAATATGAAGGGGTAGTGATGATAACCACTCTTCTCCTCTTAATATGTGCGTTGTTCTCATTAAATGATCATCAATTACATGCGCAAAGTGATATACTGGTATTCCATCACTTTTTATTAAAACATGATCTATATCATTTTCAGGAAATATTATTTTTCCTCTTACTAAATCATTTACTATTATTCTTTTATCAAAATCTCCTTTTGATTTTAACCTAATAACATATTTTTCATTATTTTTAATACGTTTATATGCTTCATCTATACTTAAATTACGACAAGTTGCATATTTAGAATAATATCCTATACGTTCTTTTTTTTGTTCTTGATTAGTTCTTATATTTTCTAGTTGTTCTTCTGTACAAAAACATGGATATGCTAAATCATTTTCAATCATATATTTAGCATAAACATCATAAATTTGCTTTCTTTGACTTTGAATATAAGGTCCATAATTGCCTATTTGTTTGTCTTCTTCAACTACTCCTTCATCTGGAATAATAGAAAAGTTTGCTAAATCTTGTAATATTTTTGTAATTCCATTATCTACTTTTCTTTTATTATCAGTATCTTCTATTCTTAAATAAAATATACCATTAGTATCTTTTGCTATTTTTCTAGCAATAAATGCTGATAATAGATTACCCATATGTATAAAACCGGTTGGAGATGGAGCATATCTTGTAACTACTTTGTTTTCTTCTAAATTACGTTTAGGATATTTTTCTTCTAGTGTATAAATAGTATCTACTACATTTGGAAACATTAAATTTGCCAAATCTTTTCTTGTCATAATATCACCTTCCTATGGCTGCCCCAGTTAGATTCGAACTAACGAATGTCGGAGTCAGAGTCCGATGCCTTACCGCTTGGCTATGGGGCAATATAGTATAAAACTCGAAATATAAAATCTCGAGTATAATTCATTTGGTAGCGCCGGAGGGATTCGAACCCACGACCCTTCGGGTATGAACCGAATGCTCTAGCCAACTGAGCTACAGCGCCAAAAAAGAAGTACATATAAAGTATATAATTTTATTTTTTAATTGTCAATATTTTTTTTGTTTTTTATCTATATTTTAATTCCTTATCCATTTGTCTTTTAATATCTCTTTCTTTTATTACTTCTTTTTTATCATAATTCTTTTTACCTTTAGCTATTCCTAATAATACTTTTAAAATACCATTTTTAAAATATAATTTTAGTGGAATTAATGTATATCCTTCTAATTCTATTTTAGACTTCATTTTTTTTATTTCTTTTTTATGAGCAAGTAATTTTCTTGTTCTGTTTTCTTCATGATTAAACCTGTTTCCTTGTTCATATTCTGCAATATGTGCATTTAATAAGTATAATTGATCATTTTTTATAATTGCATAACTATCTTTTATGTTTACTTTCCCATTTCTTACTGATTTTATTTCTGTTCCTTGTAATACAATTCCTACTTCTAAAGTAGATTCAATATTGTAGTCAAATCTTGCTTTTCTATTTAATATTTCCATTAGTTAACCTCCACTACTTTTATGTTATTATCATATTCTTTAACTATATTTGCATATTTGTTATAAATTTCTTTATAATTTGCTAAATAACTACTATTAATCTGACTAAATGGTATTACTTTGAAATTAGTTTCATTATCATAATATGTAAATAGTAATTCGTTATCTAAATTTTTTAATTCTATGCTACTTTTATTATTTTCTACTGTTTTTACAATATCTATTGAGCTTAATAATCCTACTAGTTTTGCATAATCATAATCATTATCTTGACTAGATATAAAATTACCTAGCGAATATATTACTAATGTATCATCAATAAACTCAATTGGTTGTATTACATGAGGATGTGTACCAATTACTATATTTACTCCTAAATCTGCTAGAAATTTAGCACAATCTTTTTGATATTCATTTATTTGAGTACTATATTCATCTCCCCAGTGCATTGCCACTATTATTAGATCTGTTTTATCTTTTACTTTTTCAATGTCTTTTTTTACTTGTTCTTTATAGTTTTGATAAGCTATATCAATATTAGGATTACCACTTTCCATAGGAAAATAATTAACCAAATATTCTTTGCCTTCTGGAATACTTATTCCATTCATTCCATATGTGTATGACAATAATGTGTATTTTATGTTATTTTTTTCTTTTATTCTTACTTCATTTCTCTCTTTGCTAGAACAATAGCTTCCTGCAGATAATACATTTTCTTTTGAGTTCCAATATTTACAAGAATTTTCAATAGCTACTTCTCCTCTATCTAGTGTGTGGTTAGTAGCAAGCGAAACCAAATTAAATCCAGCATCTATCATAGCATCGGCAATTTCTTCTGGAGAATTAAAAGCAGGATATGTAGATAAACCTATTTCTTTGCCACCAATTATTGTTTCTTGATTATAATAGGCTAAATCATAGTTGTTATCTTCTATATATTTTTTAATTAGTGAGAACATTGGTTTAAAGTCATATCCTTGGTAATTAGCATTCTTATGGGCCTCATCATAAATTTCATCGTGTATTAATGTATCTCCTACCATTGCTAATGATAATGTATAAGTTTCAGGTTTTTCTTCTGCAATTATTGGCCCTTGTGGTAGCTTTTTATTATCGTTTATTTTAAAGATTATAAAATATACTAATAATAAAACAATTATAACAAGACTTAAACATAATATAACATATCCTACTTTTATTTTTTTATTTTTACTCTTTTTTGACATTTTCCATCCTCCAATTTAAAGTCAATTGTTCTTTCTTCTTTAGATGCTCTTAATACGTTTATTTTTATTTTATCTCCTAAACTATATTTTTTCTTACTATTTTGTCCTACTAGTGCTTGTTCTTTTTCATAATATATAAAACTTTCTTCTCCTAAATCGATTGTTTTTATTAATCCTTCTACTCCATTTTCCAAAATAGTAACAAATACACCAAATGATTTTACTCCTGATATAACTCCATCATATACTTGTCCAATATGATCTTGCATGTATTCAGCCATTTTCATATCTTCTACATCATATTCACATTCATCTGCATCTCTTTCTTTGATGGAACAATGTTGTGCTATTGTTGGTAATTCTCTTTGCCAATTTTCAATTATTTCTTCATCATAATTGTCTAAATAAGTATCTAATAGACGATGAAGAGTTAAATCTGGATATCTTCTAATTGGAGATGTAAAGTGGCTATAACATTTACTTCCTAATCCAAAATGTCCAATGTTTTTATCAGAATATATTGCTTTAGCCATAGATCGTACTAGCATTTCTTTAAATACCATTGCTGCTTCATTATCTTTTAGTTGTTCTAATATATTTTGATAATCTTTAACTGTTGTTTTACCATGTCTTTTTCCTGTTACTACAATTGATTTTGCTTTCAAGAAATCAAAAAACATATCTACTTTTTTTTCTGCAGGTTCATCATGTACACGATATATACCTGGTAGTTTTTTATAATATATATATTCAGCAACTGCTTCATTAGCGGCAATCATAAAGTTTTCAATTATTTTTTCTCCTGTTTTCTGTTCTCGAAGTTTTATATCAATTGGATGATTATTTTCATCTACTATTATTTTTACTTCTTTAGTATCAAAATCTATATACCCTCTGTTTATCATTTTTTTTCTTAATATATCTGATAATTCTTTAGCTAATTTAAGATTATCTATAAACTTTTCATAACCTTCTACTATTGTGTTTTCTTCTAATATTTTATTAACTGCTTCGTAAGTCATTTGTTTTTTACTTTTTATTATACTTTTAAATATATTTTTATTTATTATTCTTCCTTGATTATCTATTGTCATTACACATGAAAATGCTAATCTATCTACTTCTGGATTTAAACTACAAATTCCATTTGATAACTTTTGTGGTAGCATTGGTAATACTCTATCGGTTAGATATACACTTGTTGCTCGATTATATGCTTCTAAATCAAGAATAGATCCTTTTTTTACATAATAACTTACATTAGCTATATGTACTCCTAATTCATATGTTTGATCTTTATTTTTTTTAACTGAAATAGCATCATCTATATCTTTAGTATCAGCACCATCTATAGTAAAAATTAGTTCATCTCTTAAATCTATTCTACCTTCCATTTCGCTTTCTTTAACTTCACTTGGTATTTGATCTAAGCTATCGATTACTTCTTTTGGAAAATCAGGTCGAAAGTCATGTTCATATATTATTGATAACATATCAATATTGGGATCATTTTTATGACCAATTATATCTGTTATAATTGCTTTATTTTTATTACGTCTTACCATTATTTTATGACCATCAACAACACCTTTTTCTTTAGCATTTTCTAATTCTAATATTGGTAAGTTTTTTTTATCTGGTTTTATATAATATTTGTCTTTTACAACGTATACTTCTCCAATTATTGACTTTTCATTTCTTTTTAGGATTTTTACTATTCTACCTTCATTTTTAATTTTATCTGTAATTTCTACCGCGACTGTATCTCCATCATATGCATTATTTATATCATCTTTATTAATATAAATATCTTTATCTAATCCTGTTTCAATAAGAAATCCGAATCCTTTTTCTTTAAGTTGTAATTTACCTTTTATTAAATGACTATTTTCAAACAATAAATATTTATCTTTGTTACTATGATATAAAATACCTTCTTGAGATAGTTTATCTAAAGTTCTTAATAATTCTTGATATTCTGTAGTAGTGTTTAGATTTAATAAATCATTTATTTGAATGCTATTTAATACAGTAGTATTTTTATTAGATAATAATTTAATTATTTTTTCTTTCATATAAGCCTCCACTATTAAAATTGAAATAAGTAAAAACTTATTTCAAAGATATAAATAAACAAAGTACAAAAAATGCCATTCCTAATAACATTGTAAGTCTGCTGATAAATAACTCGAAACCACGTTCTTTTCTGTTAGCAAACAAGTCAGAACTTCCCCCACTTATTATTTGAGAAGCTGACTCTGCTTTGGTACTTTGAAATAATACTAATATTATAAGGCATACAGATATGATTAATACAGCTGTTTCCATGTTAAACCTCCTTACGTCTTTTTAATTATATCATTTTATTGTATGGTTGTAAATAGAATTGACAATAAAAAATAGGAACCAAATATATAGTTCCTAATGATAATTCTCTAAATGGTCGGAAAGACAGGATTTGAACCTGCAACCTCATGGTCCCAAACCACGTGCTCTGCCAAGTTAAGCTACTTTCCGATGGTGGAGAATGAGGGACTCGAACCCTTGACCCCCTGCTTGCAAAGCAGGTGCTCTAGCCAGCTGAGCTAATTCCCCGGTACATGTTAAATTATAGCAATTAAATTTAGAGTTGTCAATATGTTTTTTGTAGTTTATAAAAAAAATATCAAACTATTAGTCTGATATTTATTAGTCTGATATTTTTTACTTAAGCTTTACTTTCTTTGGCATTTTTTTCCATCCAGTCTTTTCCATCAACCATTCTAGATACTAACATTGATGAAGATGTATCTCCTACTACATTTAACATTGTTGCAGGTGCATCTATTATTGTTGCTATCATAGTTAATATTGGTAAAGCTGCTGCTGGATATCCTAGCATTGATATAATCATCATTTCAGATATTGTTCCGCCTCCTATTGGAACTGCGGTAATTAATAAGTTAGCCACTAATGCTACTATAATTATTTCCCATATACTTGGCGCACTACCTTCTGCTGTTGCAAATAAGCAAACTAGAAACATTATTTTAAATACACTACCAATAATAGAACCATCTTTATGGAAACTAGTACCTAGTGGTATAGTAGTTTCAGCAATATCATCAGATACTCCTACTTTTTTAGCAAATTCAACATTTACTGGTATACAAGCTGCTGATGAGCATGTTGCAATTGATGTTGCTGTTGATGGTAGAGCATTTTTCCAGAAAGCTTTTACACCTTTTTTTCCTGCTGCAATGAAAGCATATAAGCTATACATTATAAAGTAGAATAATATAACTACTACTACATATATAATAAATGTTTTTGCATATCCTACCGCTATTGCAGAACCAAACGTTCCTACTAAAGATGCAAAGTAACAGAATATTCCTATTGGTGCATAGTACATTACAATATTAATAAATTTGAACATAACCTCATTAGCGGACACTAATACTTTTAAAAGTGGATCTGCTTTTTCTTGTGCCATACGCATTGCAATACCAAATAATATTGAGAATATTACTATTGCTATTACATTATCTTTAGATAATAATTTTGAAAAATCATCTACACTTATAACTTGTACTGTTCTATCTAATATAGCAAGTTCTACTTCTTCTTGTTCTTCTTCAGTAGATAAAGATTCTAATATAGCTTCTCCATCTTCTGGATCTACTAGTTTAGTAAATGATGTTACTCCTAAGCCTATAAATACAGAAACTAGTGATGTTAAGACAAAGACAATTATTATACTTCTTATAATCTTGCTTAATCTTTTCGGTTGTTTCATTTTGGCAATTGATGTAGTTATTGTTAAGAAGATAAGTGGTACTATTATTATAAATAATAAATTTAAGAATAAATCACCAAGTGGGCTTAAAACGGCCGCATCTTCTTCAAAAACTACACCCACTATTGCGCCTAATATTATGGCTAATAGTAACAATAATGTCATTTTATAGTTTTTTATAATTTTTATTAAACTGAATTTTTTCATCCAATCTGCCTCCTCTTACTACATTATAATACTAGATAATATTTTTTACCACTTATGTCATTACTCACTTACTTACAAAAATACTCGCAAATTACTCGACTTTTAGTAATTTATATAATATAATTAAGAGGAAAGGACGAAATTATGAAAAAGTTTATTAAAATGAATATTAATGATAATCATCTTTCTTTGGGTAATTTATGTCGCTATATTAAAGATATTAGTAATAATAAAATTTTTGCCACTCAAACAGAAATATTTTGCACTATATTTAATATTGATAATATAAGTGATTCTACAGTTAATAATTATTGTATTGGTTATCGATCTATTGGAAGTGATTTTAAGGATATTTTTTACAATTATCAAAAAAAAATTAAAAGTAATGATTACATTTTAATTGATACTGTTTTAAACATTATATCTATTTTGGATAACAATATTTATTCTAATGATAATAATCAAAATACATTAAATTTTATAAATAGTAATAATAATTTTCAAAAGTTAGTTAATTGCTTATATAATATTGCTAAAAATGACAGTAGTATTACTTATGATTTTACTATTAAAATTAAAGAATTAATTGATAAAAATGATTATTATCATAGTTTTATCAAATTGTTGTTCTTTATTGTATTAGATAAAAAGCAGCCCATTTATATAGATAATTTGGTTAAAAGTGCCATTGAAAATATATTAAGCAAAACTAATGTGTCTCTTACTGATTTAGAAAACTTTTTAAATACTGAATTTATGGATGGAATCAATTATTTTTATTCTATTAAAAAGATGGCAACTGATAATAATCCATATGCTAACTTCGAACTAGCCATGATGGAATACAAAGGAGAAATTTGTGGTTATAGTCGTTATAATAAATGTTATGATTATTTAAAAAAAGCTGCAATTAGTAATCATCCTCGAGCTAATTTTATGATTGCTTATTTAATTTATAATAAAAAAATTGGAAATTTAACTAAAAATGATTTAGAAGAAGCTTGGAAGCACTTAAATGTTGCTAAAGATGCAGGTAGTATTGCAGCAATTAATAGTATGGGAATTGCTTATCTAAATGGTTATGTTCCTAATGAAGAAATAAACGAAAAAAAAGCTATCGAATTATTTACTACTGCTTCTTGTGCTAATTATGCATACGCTTATAATAATTTAGGAAAAATTTATGAAAACAAGCATAAATATGAGATTGCTTTTGATTATTATTTAAAAAGTGCTTTATTGGAAGAAAGTTGGGCTTGTAATAAAGTTGCTAATTTTTATCGCCTTGGCATTGGTTGTGATGTTGATTTATCAAAAGCGTTTAACTTTTATATAAATGCTAGTAAAGCTCCTGTTAGTACTATGGATAAGTGGTGTAAATATAATTTAGCTAAATATTATTATGAATTTGGATGTTATGAAGCCAATGTGGAAAAAGATCTTAATAAGGCAATCGATTTATTAGTTGATGTTTCTGATTTTATAATGGAAGCTTGTATTGAACTAATATATATTTATAGTAATCTATATTTGAAGACAAAGGATGAAATATATGGGATTAATATTAAAAAATATGCTAAAATGTGTGAGTTTTTCCCAGAATATAATGAACAAATAAAAAAAGAAATAGAATGTAACTTAAATAAAATTAAAAAAGATAATATAAATACAAGTATTATTATAGATAGTTAATACATACCTTGTATTTTTTTCTTATTTTCGTTTGTTAAATCATCTATATACCATGTTCCATTATTATCTTTTAAAACTTCTATTTTCAATGTATAAGTAATTTTGTCTTTAGTTTTTTCTAATTCTTTTAATTTTTCTTCATTGTATTTTTCTATTTCATAGTTTTGAATATTTTCTTCTAATTTGTCTATTGTTTTTTTGTAATCTAATACTTCAATTGATATTGTTACTATTGCTTTATTACCATCAATTTCTTCATCTTTTATTTCATATTGGAGATTCTTATATTGATTTTCTAGCAATTTTTTATATCTATTTTTTTGTTCAAATGTTAAACTATCATCACTTAATATATTTTCTATATCTTTTTTTATATCATCATCTACCAATTGATATTTTGTCATTAACTGCTCTACTTTTGAAGTTGGTGTATTAGATAAAGTACAACCAAATAATGTTAATAAAATTATAAATATTATTACTTTTTTCATTATATTCACCAATATTAGTATTTATTTTTTTTATTTTTTTATACTAAAATTTAAAATTGTTTAAAACTTCTAATATTATTTGTGAATCATATCCTAAATTTAATATTTTATTATATATTTTACTTTTTAAATATAAGTTTTTATTTTTAGCACTTTGATATTGTTTTTGAATTAATTTTTGTATTTTCTCATATATATTATTTTTATTTATTCCATTTATAGCATTATCTATTATATTATAATCAATTTGATGCTGTTTTAACTGCTGTTTTATACGATGTGGTCCCATTGTAGTAAACTTAAATTTATCGTGCACAAAAGCAACAGCAAATTTCTCATCATCAATTAACTTGCCTTTTTTTAGCTTTTCTACTATTGTTGTAATTAAATTATCATCTAAATTTTTGTTTTTTAAATATTTTTCTATTTCATATTGACTACGTAATCGCATTGTTATATATTTGATACATTTATTATACACATCTTCATATTGATTATCTTCTAAAATTTGCTCATATACTTGTTCATCTAATTTATTTTTATATAATAAATTATTTTTTAAAATCACATTTTGATATGTATCTATTGTTTCATTATTTTCTAGTAATAATTGGTATTTCCCATTTTTTTTCTTTGTATATTTTACTATTTTCATATATAACCTCTCTATTTTTGTTTTTATACATAAATACATATGTTTGTTTAAAGTTTTTTAAAAAAGAATTTAATTTTTTTAAATTCTATATAAATACATGTACTTTTTGTTCTTTCTTTTTAGTATCTTCGTTATAACCTTTTAGTATTTCTGTTTTATTACCGGCTAAACTTCTTTTTACATCTATTACCCTTTGATTTCTTGATCCTCTAAATTTTATGTCTAAGCTTTTTTCTTTTAAAATAAATGGACCGTCTATTAAAACATCTATATTTTTTAAAAACTCCATAATATTTTTGTTTTTATTAGATAATTTTAATAATTCTTCAAAGGTAAAGCCTGTATAACACCATACATTTAATCCTTTATCATGTGCATATTGAGATATTTTTGTACAAGGAATTGGTTGATACATAGGATCTCCACCAGATAGAGTTATTCCATCATGCCCTTCTAGTTTATCAATCCATGAATAAACTTCTTCTATATTTATTAAAGCTCCTGCTTCAAATGAATGTGTCATGGGGTTGTGGCAACCAGGACAATTATGAGCACATCCTTGTGTCCAAAGAACTGCCCTGATGCCTTCTCCATCGACGATACTATCTTTTTGCAATTCAGCTGCTAATCTTATTTTCATTTTTTTAGCAAGTACAGTCTAATCCTTTAGTATTGTGTTTTACTCTGTCTTTTTCTTCTGCTCTTTTTGCATTGTTAAATCTATCTGTTGTTCCTACTAAATATCCTGTTATTCTTCTTATTCTCTCAAAACCTACTCCTTCTCCAATTTTCTTCTCTTCTCTTATTTCTTTCATTTTTACTCCTCCTTCTTAATTATCTGTACAACTAGTACATTCTTTTATATGATTTATTTTTTCGATACTTACTCCTTCGTATGCATGACGTCCGCATCCTGGACATACATCGTTAATAACTCCTACATAACCACATACTGGATCACGATCAACAGGATGGTTAATTGCAGCATAACCCATATCGTTTTCTTTCATTAATCTTACTATTTTTTCAAAAGCATCAATATTTTTAGTAGTATCTCCATCTAGTTCAATATAGCTTATGTGTCCTGCATTTGTTAATTTATGGTAAGGTCCTTCTATTTTTATTTTATCGACTATAGATATATTATAATAAACTGGTACGTGGAATGAGTTTGTATAATATTCTCTGTCTGTTATACCTTTTATTCTTCCGTATATTGCTTTATCTAAATTTGTAAAGCGTCCTGATAGTCCTTCTGCTGGCGTTGCTAAGCAAGTAAAATTTAAATTATATTGTTGTGCATATTCATCGCATTTTTTTCTCATAAATCCAACTATTTTTAAACCTAACTTTTGAGCTTCCTCGCTCTCACCGTGATGTTTTCCTATTAAAGCTTTTAAGCATTCTGCTAAACCAATAAATCCTATACTAAGTGTTCCATGTTTTAATATTTTTCTTAGTCTGTCAGTATTTTTTAGTTTTTCACTATCAAGCCATATACCTTGTCCTAGTAGGAATGGAAAGTTGTATAATCTTTTATTACATTGTATTTCAAATCGCTCTAATAACTGATCACGTACCATATCCATTTTTTCTTCTAATTCTTCAAAAAATCCTTTCATGTCTGCTTTTTCTCTATTAATTATCCCATGTTTTATTCCTATTCTTGGTAAGTTGATTGTCGTAAATGATAAATTACCACGCCCTGGTGTTATTTGTTTATTAGGATCTGCAACATTGCCAATTACCCTAGTACGACATCCCATATAGCCAACTTCAGTGTTATAATCATCTGGTTTATAATATTGTTTGTTAAATGTTGAGTCTAAAAATGAGAAATTAGGAAATAATCTTTTAGCAGATACTTCACATGATAATCTGAATAAATCATAGTTAGGATCTTCTTTGTTATAATTAACTCCTTCTTTTAATTTGAATATAGAAATTGGAAATATTGGAGTTTCTCCTCTTCCTAATCCTGCATCTACTGATAATAAGTAGTTTCTTATTACCATTCTTCCTTCTTCCGATGTATCTGTTCCGAAGTTAATTGATGAAAATGGTACTTGTGCTCCTGCTCGTGAATGCATTGTGTTTAGATTATGAACAAATGCTTCCATAGCTTGGTAAGTAATTCTATCTGTTTTTGCATATGCTATATCATATGCTTTTTCAAATATTCTTTTTACTTCGTGAGATTCTTTATAGAAATTTGAAAATTCATCTATATTTATTTTGATACTATTTAATTTATCTACTTCTTTAGCAACTCTATCCATATTTACAAATGCTATAAAATCACTAAAATCTAATAATTCATATAGAGCTTGTTTAAATTGTTTTTTAAATGTTTTTAGTACTCCTGGTGCTAAATAATAATCAAATGCTGGTATACTTTGTCCTCCATGTTGATCATTTTGATTCGATTGAATAGCTATGGCCGCTAAAGCACTATATGACATAATATCTTTTGGAGAACGCAAATGTCCATGTCCTGTTGAAAATCCATTTTTAAATAGTTTATTTAAGTCTATTTGCATACATGTTGTTGTTCCCATTGCCATAAAATCCATATCATGAATATGTATATCTCCATTATCATGTGCTTCTGCATATTTTGGTTTCATTAAATATGCTTTTGCAAATTCTTTGGAAACAGTTGATCCGTATTGTAACATAGTTCCCATTGCAGAATTTCCATCAATATTAGCATTTTCTCTTTTACTATCCTCTTCAACAGCACTTTTTAAGCCTAAACTTTCTAAAGACTTTAAAAATTTATGCATTTTTTTCTCATCCGCAAAAATCATTCTTGAGGCATTACGTCTTTCTCTATAGCTTGAAAATGATTTGTATACATCTTCATAGCCACTTTTCAACAAAGCATCTTCTATCATATCTTGTATTTGTTCTATTTTTAATTTTTCAATTTTTTCTTTTTCTTGCAACTCTTCTATTCTCTTTATTACTTTTTGATATACTTTTTTTTTTTTTTTTTCATTATATTTTTTTTTTTTTTCTTTTTTTACTTTTTCTTTTTTTTTTTTTTTTTTTTT
>CALVVX010000012.1 GCA_944364015.1 uncultured Bacilli bacterium
TTCTTTGAGTAAAAACATGATATAATATAATAGATTTATGAGGAAGTGATGAAAATGAACAATAATCCAATCAACTGGTATCCAGGGCATATGGCTAAAACCAAAAGAGAAATAAAAGAAAAAATCGATCTAATTGATATAGTATTTGAAGTAATTGATGCTAGAATACCTATATCATCTAAAAATAAAGATATTGACAATTTAATAAAAAACAAACCAAAAGTTTTAATTATGACAAAAAAAGATATGTGTGATATAGCTAAAACACAAAAATATGTAAAAGCTTATCAAGAAGAAGGATATAAAGTATTATTGTTAGATTTAATTAATGAAAAAAATAACAATAAAATCATTGAAAAAATATCACCTTATATTGAACAATTAAATCAAAAAAGAATTAGTAAAGGATTAAAACCTAGAAAAATAAGAATTTTAGTATTAGGTATTCCAAATGTAGGAAAAAGTACATTAATTAATCGTTTAGTAGGTAAAAAAGCAACCAATATAGGAAACAAACCCGGAATAACAAAAAAATTAGAATGGATAAGAATAAATGATAAAATGGAATTATTAGATACTCCAGGAATACTATGGCCAAAACTAGATAATCAACAAATAGCCCTTAACCTAGCGGCCACAACAGCAATTAAAGAAGAAGTATTAGATATACAAGAAGTAGCAACATATATAATAGATAAAATGAAAAAAGAATATCCTAATAATATAAATACAAGATACAATTTAGATAAAGAAAAAAACATTATAGAAATATTAGATAAAATAGGTAGAAAAATTGGAGCAATTAAAAACCAAGAAGTAGATTATGATAAAGTATATAAAACAGTAATTAAAGATTTAAGAGATGGCTATTTAGGAAAAATAACATTTGATTAATTAATTTATTTACAACTAAAATCTAAAATGATATAATTTTATTGTAGAAGGTGATAACATGGCAAAGAAAAAAGAAAAGAAAGACAACGATAAAAAGAAATTTGCATACAGTAATGAAATAATAGGAATAATAATAGTATTAGTATCAATAATAGGAATAGGAAATTATGGACCGGTAGGACACTTCATTAGTAGTTTTGCAGTATTTCTAGTGGGTTCATTGTATATAATCCTACTTCTATTTTTATTAATATTTGGCTTTTATTTAATAACAAAAAAAGAATTACCTAAAACAATTACACCTAGACAAATAGGATTAATAATAATAATATTAGCGGTATTAATATTTTTACACACACAATATGTATTAGTAAATGAAACAGAAGGATTTAAAATAATAACAGAAACATTTAATAATCTATTATTAGCATTCAAATCAGAAAGTGCAATAAGCAACGTAGGAGGAGGAATAATTGGAGCTTTATTTTCCTTTGTATTCGTTAGTGCATTTAAAGATGGAACATATATAGTAGTATTTACAATGATTCTATTAGGAATAATCTTACTATTTAATGTAAGCATATTTGAACAATTATCAAAATTAAAAGATAAATTTTTAACAAAAATTAAAAATAAAAAAGATAAAAAACAAGAAGAAATAGAAGACGAAGAAGATAATGTTATTATATCATCTATGAATAATATAGAACATATGAAAGAAAGTGAAATAGATAATAATGATATACCAATTGCTAAAAATCCACCAGTTCAAACAGAAGAAAAAGTAATAAAAAATAATAATTATAAACTACCCCCTATAAGTTTACTTAAAACAACAAAAACAACTAGCGATAAAGAAAACGTAGCTAATGTTAAAAACAATATTGCTATTTTAGAAAAAGTATTAACAGATTTTGACATAACAGGACATATTGTAGAATGTCATATAGGACCAACAGTAACTCAATATGAATTAGAATTAAAAGCGGGAACTAAAGTAAGCAAACTACTTAGCATTCAAAGAGAAATAGAATTAGCTCTAGCTGCTAAAGATATTAGAATACAAGCACCAATACCGGGAAAAAACACTATTGGAATAGAACTACCTAATAAAGTAAATGCATCAGTATCCTTTAAAGAAGTATTAAGTCATCTACCAGAAGTAAATGGAAAAACATTACTTGCAGTAGGATTAGGTAAAGACATAATGGGAACGGTAAAATGGGCAGAAATAAATGCAACACCACACCTATTAGTAGCAGGAGCAACAGGAAGCGGTAAATCAGTTTGTATCAACTGCATCATTGCCTCAATACTAATGAGAGCAAAACCAGATGAAGTCAAATTAGTAATGGTTGATCCTAAAAAAGTAGAGCTTAGTATGTATAATGGCATACCACATTTAAAAGCCCCAGTTGTAACAGATCCCAAAAAAGCATCAATAGCACTTAAAAATATTGTCATAGAAATGGAACATAGATATGATATTTTTGAAAAAACTAAAAATAAAAATATTGCATCATATAACGAATTTTGTCAAAGAAACCCAGAATACGAAAAAATGCCATACATTGTCGTAATAATTGATGAATTAGCAGACTTAATGCTAGTAGCGGCTAAAGAAGTAGAAGATTCCATTATGAGAATTACACAAATGGCAAGAGCAGCAGGAATCCATCTAATCGTAGCAACACAAAGACCATCTACAGACGTAATAACAGGAGTAGTAAAAGCAAACATTCCATCAAGAATATCATTTGCGGTTTCCTCATCAATAGACTCAAGAACAATATTAGACTCAAGTGGTGCAGAAAAACTATTAGGAAAAGGAGATATGCTATTTTTACCAATGGGAGAAAGTACTCCAATTAGAATACAAGGAGCATATATAAGCGATGAAGAAATAGAAAAAATAGTATCATATGTAATAGACCAACAAAAAGCTCAATACGATGATAATCTAACTGTAGACCACAGTGGAAAATCTCAAAATAACGACCTACAAGAAGCAACAGAAGAATATGATGATCCTCTATATGATGAAATAGTAGACTTTGCTATACAAACTGGAAAAATAAGTGCCTCATTTATCCAAAGAAAATATCGTCTTGGATACAACAGAGCAGCCAGAATAATCGATTTACTCGAAGAAAGAGGAATAGTAGGACCTGCTAATGGATCAAAACCACGAGAAGTATTAATCAAAAAAGAAAATGAAGAATAATAGAAAGAGGGATAAGATGAAAAGTACCAAATTTGCATTTATAATATTAATTATTTTAATTGCATTTCTAGCCTATGTAAGTTATATAAAATTCACTTATGTAGAAGAAAAAGAACCAAACAATACAACAGAGACAAACAACACATCATTAAGCACAATAGCTAATAACTACAATAGCAACAGTGTAATTAATAAAATAACCAATCAACAAATACAAACAACAGCAACAGTTAACGAAGATAAATTAATAATAAATTATAATAATAACAATTATGAATATAACTTTACTAATGGAATATTAGAAAACACAACAACAATCAAAGAAAATTCAGAAACTCAAATATTAAGCAATATAGCCATTTGTTTATTAGATGCAATATATACTAGTAAAAACAATACAATTGGAATGTCTATTCTAACTGGAATAATGGTTGTAGAACAAGAAATTACAAACGAATCATTTTCCTTTAATATCCAAGATAACATAATAACAACTAAAATAGATACAACAAAAGAAATAACATTATATAATTCTAGTATAACTTATGATAAATTAACAATACTAGATATAGGAACTAAAGATTATTCACTAAATATGTTAAATACTATTATAAATGTAATTTCAAATACATATAACGAAGAAGAAAAGTTAGCAAATATTAGCATATACGTAGAGCCAATTGAACAAAATAATAAAACAATCATATTTAAGTTATATGATGATACTCAAAAAGAAGTAAAAAGAGTAGAACAAAAAATATCTGAAATGACAACTAATAAAATAGATTTAACAATTGAATTAGAAGATCAAGATCAATCAAAAATTAGTTCTTATAGTATAGATATAAAGGAAAGTGATTAAAATGCCAACAATACATATTGAATCTAATCTAGAAGATATTTCTAATATAGTAATTATGCCAGGAGATCCTAAAAGAGCAGAATATATTGCAAAAAAGTATTTACAAAACACTAAAATAGTTAATTTAGTAAGAAAAATGACAGCATATACAGGAATATATAAAAATAAAAAAATAACAATATTTCCATCTGGAATGGGGAATCCTAGCATGGGAATATATTCTTATGAACTGTATAAAGAATATAACGTTGATACAATAATTAGAGTAGGATCAATGGGATCATATATAGAAAACTTAAAATTAAATGATATATTACTAGTAGATAATTCAGTTAGTAATTCTAATTATGCTAAAATATTAGATAACTATGAAAAAGTATATTGTAATTCAAGTAATGAAATTAACAATCTAATTATTAAAAGTGCAAATGAATTAAAAATTCCTATAAAAAAAGGCAATGTATTTAGTTCTGATAGTTTTTATTCAAATAATAACAATTATACTAATAAAATATCTACATATAAAGTATGTGGTGAAGAGATGGAAACTTTCGCTTTATTTAATAATGCTAGATATCTAAATAAAAAATGTGCATGTTTATTAACTGTTTCTGATTCTTTTATATCAAATGAAAAATTAACTTCACAACAAAGAGAACAAAGTTTAGATAAAATGATAATTTTAGCCTTAGAGACAAGTTTAAAATTATAAAAAATAACCATATTAATAGCGAAAGGAGACTAAAATGACTTGTGAACATATAAATATGGGTGCATATAACTTACATATAATAAACACAAATGCGTTTAAAACAATAACAATAGATATAAATTTTAGAAGACAAGTAGTCAAAGAAGAAATAACAAAAAGACTACTTTTAAAAAACATATTATTAGATTCTACTAAACGTTATCCTAACGAAAGAGAATTAATTATAGAATCAGAAAAATTATATGATTTAAAATTAATCTCTTCTACTACTAGAATGGGAAATTATACGAATTTATCATTTAAAACCCGTTTTTTAAATGATAAATATACTCAAAAAGATAATACTAAAAAAAGTATAGAATTTATGATGGATATATTATTTAATCCAAATGTAGAAAATAATAGTTTTGATGAAAAAATATTAAAAAAAATAAAAGAAAAAGTAGCTAAAAATATAAAAACATTAAAAGATAATAAAGTTAAATATGCAATTTTTAAATTACTAGAAAATATAGATAATAAACCATATTCTTATAATTCATACGGATATTTAGAAGATTTAGATAAAATAGATGGAAAACAACTATATAATTATTATAAAGATATGTTAGATAATGATATAATAGATATCTTTGTAGTAGGAGAAGTAGATAAAATAGAAATAAAAGAAATATTAAAAAATCATTTTAAAACAAGAGTTTATCATAAACCAAAAACAGATATATTAGTAAAAGAATTAGAAATAGCTAAAAAAATAAATAAATTTAGAGAAACAGATGACGTAAATCAATCACAACTAACTTTTTTAGCTACATTAAATGGTTTAACAGAATTTGAAAGAAAATATACAATAATGGTATATAACGAATTATTAGGAGGTTCGTCTAATTCAATTTTATTTAATAATGTAAGAGAAGAAAATTCCTATGCATATTATATAAATTCAGATCAAAAAAATTATGATAATATATTATTAATATATTCTGGCATAGAACCAGGAAATAGTGAAGAAGTAACTAAATTAATAAAAAAAGCACTAATAGATATAGAAAAAGGAAAAATAACAGAAGAACAAGTAAAAAGTGCCAAAGAAACAATAATAAGTGCAATTAAATCAACATTAGATACTCCAAGTGGAATAATTAATACATATTATGCAATGATACTAGTAAATAGTGCTGATACAGAAACTAGAATAGAAAATATAAATAAAATAACTAAAGAAGATATAATAAAATTAGCAAATAAAATACATCTACATTCAACATACCTACTAGAGGGGGTAAAAAATGAAAGCAATTAATTTGGCTCATATAAACGAAACAATTTATTATGAAAAACTAGATAATGGATTAGATGTATACTTATATCCTAAAAAAACAGCTTATAATAATTATGTAACATTTACAACAAAGTTTGGATCAATATATAATGAATTTAGTTATCAAGATAAAACAATAAAAACACCTCTAGGAATAGCACATTTTTTAGAACATAAAGTATTTGCTCAAAAAAATAGAGAAGATCCATCACAATTTTTTGCCAAAAGTGGTGCCTTAAGCAATGCTTATACAACGTTTAAAAATACAACATACTTATTTTCAGGACCTAAAAATATAATAGAAAATACATTATATTTATTAGATTTTGTACAAGATCCATATTTTAGTGATGAAAATATTGAAAGTGAAAAAGGAATTATAACTCAAGAAATACATATGTGTGATGATAGACCAACTGATGTATTATATGAACATATAAGATCAAATACACTACATAATAATCATTTTAAAGATAGTATAATTGGAGATGTTGAAGATATTAATAGTATAAATAAAAAATTATTAGAAACGTGTTATACAACATTTTATCATCCCTCTAATATGTTTTTAGTAGTGGCAGGAAATTTTGATGAAAATCAAATATTAGAAGCAATTAAAAATAATCAAAAGTCTAAAAAATTTGCTAAAGAGAAAAAAATAGAAATAAAAAAAGTTAAAGAAAAAAATAGTGTTGTAAAAAAAGAACAAATAATAAAATTAAATACCAATATATCAAAATGTGCATATAATATAAAAGTTAATATAAATACATTTGATATTGATAAGAGAAAACTAAATATTTATATGTATATAATTTTTGGAATATTATTTGATGATAGTTCACTTTTTGATCAAGAAGCAAAAGATAAACAACTAATAACTAATTCAATGTATATAAATATATTAAATTGTGATACACATCTAATAATATCATTAATAAATGAGACTAATAAATATAAAGAGTTATTTCAAATGATTGAAAATAAATTAAAAAATATTAATATAACACTAGAAGATTTAGAGCGGAAAAAGAAAGTTTTAATAAGTAATGAAATATTTAGTTTTGAAAATATAGAAATAGTTAATGAGATGATTATAGATAGTATAATTTTTGATAATCATATAGAGCAAAATATAATAGATATAATTAAAAAATTAAATATAGAAGAATTAAATTCAATAGTAAGTAAAATAGATTTCGATAATAAAAATACAGTAATTATAGAAGCAAAATAGTCATTTTAGTGACTATTTTTATTATAATTAAACAAACGTTTTATATTTTTTAAAAAAAAGACTTGATTTTTATAATCAAATGTGCTATTATATAGAGCCAAGAAGACAAATTGGTTGTCGAAAAAGGGAGGAAAGTAAAATGAGAAAGAAGTTTAAAAAGCCATTTATAGCAACATTTTTTGTATTTTTACTATTAATCTCACCTTTTTTAAACAAAGGCGGGGTTGAGGAAGTTGAGGCAGCAAAAAACTGTCATACGCATACTAACTACTATTTCTTTAGTCATGTAGCAGGTTATAATGCGTATAATGATAGAAGTTTACCAATACAAGTAAGCCATTCATCATATTTTTCAGATGAATTACCAGAAGGAGCAGTAATAGAAAATGCACAATATAACTGGTTAGATTTAGCAAATGGTGAAGATGGATGGACAATTAGAAAGTTTTGGACAGAAGATGCAGGTTTACCAAATGATAATGGTGTATTTAAAAATGGAGATGAATGGTATTTTTCACACACATTAGCATGGGTAAATAATGATACTAACATAGAAAGTGAAAAAATAGTAGATCCAGGAAAATATAACATAGAAGACGTAATAAAAAATAGTTATTATGCTCCTGCGACTAACGGTGCTATACCACTTCAATTACAAGATTCTGCTAATAACTTAATAGTAGGTAGTATTAAAAGAACAATAGGTACACAATGGAATAGCATCAAAGAAACAGTAAAAGCACAAACAGCAAGTGATGGATCTCATCCAACAGATGGACAAATATGGATGCCAGCTTTATTACAAGTTAAATTTGAAGTATGTGAAACAACACCAGATAAAGCTCCAACACCAGATAAAGTTCCAACACCAGAAAATAAATATAATGTAATAGTTAAATATGTAGATGATGCAACTAATGAAGAAATAAGAGAACAAACTAATTTAGGAAGCTTTAAAACAGGAGAAGATTATTTAGCAGAATGTTATGATACAATAGATGATTACACACTAACTAGTCAAAAAGAAATAGGGGGAACAATGGCAAATAGTGATGTAACATTATATTGTAGATATAACAAAGAAAAAGAGCCTACAACAGATGTACCAACATTTGATTTAACAATAAATTATTTAGATAAAAATACAAATAAGCCTATAAAAGATCCATATCATGATCCAAATGCATATAAAAGTGGAGATAACTATACAGCAGAATGTTTAGATTCAGTTGGTAGTGGTTATATATTAGATAGTTACATAGGAAATTTAACAGGAACATTTGCAGATGATGATATTGTAATAAATTGTTTATATGTAACTGAACCAGTACAAACTTCAGATATTCCGTTGCAAATAGTATTTATAGTAGCAGCAGTTGCACTAGGTTATAGTATATACTATCTAGTAAAATACTATAAGCCACAAAATATGGCTAAATAGAACCTTTATGGTTCTATTTTTTGTAAAAAAATCAAAATACGTCTTGCATTAATACTCATGATGTGATATGATTATTACAGTAAGGACAATACAAAGAAAACATTGTCAGAAGGGAAGGAATTATGAAAGATAAATTTAAAAAGATAACATTAACAGCTTTATTTGCAACAGCACTATTTATTTTACCTTTTTCTATAAAAGATGGAATAGCTAAAGTAAGTGCTGCATGTCATCCACACACTAACTATTATTTCCATGGTCTAGTAGCAGGCTATAATTCATATTTAAATGAAGACTTTCCATATGAAAGACAGCATGCATCATATTTTTCAGATGAATTACCAGAAGGAGCAAAAATCGATACTGTACAATATAAATGGATAGATTTAGGTAAAGGAGAAGATGGTTGGACTTTTAGAAAGTTTTGGGAACAAGAAATAACTGTAAATACAACTGACCTAAATGACGGTGGAGCACCAAATCCTAAAAAAAAGGGAGATGAGTGGTATTTTGCACATGCCAAAGCATGGATAGATAATGCAGACGGTACTACAAGAGAAGATTTTGTAGATCATACAATATATCCAATAGATACATTAGTTGAAACTACTTATTATGCACAAGCAGATAATGGATTTCCTACACTTGTATTACAAGATTCTGCAAATAATTTAATCGCAGGAGGAATAAAAAGATATATTGGTTCAGACTGGGTAGATTTTGCTAAAAAAGTATCAGAATTAAAAGATAGCAGTGGTAAGCATCCAACAAGTGGTCAAATATGGATACCTGCCTTATATGCAGCTACTTTCCAAGTATGTGAAGAAGAACCAGATCCTGAACCAGAACCAGAACCTACACCAGAATACAATGTAATAGTAAAGTATGTTGATGATGAGACAAATGAAGAAATTAAAAATCAAAAAGATTTAGGTAATTTTAAAACTGGTGAAGACTATTCAGCAGTATGTGATGATACAATTGGTGAATATGAACTAGTTAGTGAAAAACAACTAGGAGGAACAATGGCAAATAGCGATGTAGTATTATATTGTCGTTATAAACAACCAAAAGTTGAACCAATACCTACACCTACATTTGATTTAACAATAAATTATTTAGATAAAAATACAAGAGAGCCTATAAAAGATCCATATCATGATCCAAATGCATACGAAACAGGCGATAAATATACAGCAGAATGTTTAGATGCAATTGGAAATACATATATATTAGATAGTTTTACTGGAAGTCTATCTGGAACATTTGCAGATAGAGATATAGTAATAAATTGCTTATATACAACACAACCAGTACAAACTTCAGATATACCAATATATATAGTATGGGCAGTTGGAGGAGCAGGTTTAATATATAGCATATATTATTTTAGAAAATATTATAAAAAACAAAGTAGTGTTTAATAAAAAATAGCAAAGTGCTATTTTTTTTTATTTAACTACTTGACAATAAGCAAAAATTAATATAAGATTATATATGTAGCTTACGGAGACATACTCAAGAGGCTGAAGAGGCGCCCCTGCTAAGGGTGTAGACTGGGAAACTGGTGCGAGAGTTCAAATCTCTCTGTCTCCGCCATATAAAAAATTAACCTTGCATAAGCAAGGTTTTTTATATACTATTTTTTAGAATCATTGTTAAGAATAAGAAATAATTATTCTTTTTATCAGGATTATCATTAAAATATTTAACATCATCAAACAAATAGCAATAATTATATTTAATCTTATTTTTGTTGATCATATTTTTAATTATTTTGTAATTATGTTCTATATCATCTTTTTTGTTATCAAGTTTTAAATCAATACTATCAACTAACGCATAAATAAAATTATTCTCATTTGTTGCTTTTTTTAATATTTCTGTAACACGAGTAGTAATTATTGATTTAAAGTCATTAATATCAAGTTCAACATCATCAGATAAATATTTTTTAAAATAATCTAGTTCTAGAAAAATACTAACAATAAAACGTAGTTCGTAAGTATCAATTTTTATTTCATTTTTAAAAAATGTAATAAATTTATCAATATTGCCAATATTAATAGTGTTATTGTTAAAATATTTTTCATTAGCCTCAAAAATAGCTTTCATTTCTTCTTTGTTTTTAATATTATTGTAATTCATTTTTTATTCCTTTCCACAAAATACAGACCATTTATTTAAAATATGGACTAATTTGTTGTAATATAGTACTATTTGAGCAATAATTAGACATGGAAGGTGCATTATGAAATTGCGATTAAAAATTATTAGAAAAGTTAATAATTATACCCAAAACGACATGGCAAAATTATTGGGTGTAACTCAACGTACATATTCAAAATATGAAACAGGAGAACTATCCCTTAAACTTGAACAACTAGTAGCGTTAAGTAACTTTTATAAACTAACTACCGACTATATTTTAGGAATAGCAAGTGATAGTCAAAGACTAAAGTCTAAACGTAGATTAGATTATAATAAAGTAGTACAACGATTGCGTTATTATCGCTTTGAACAAAACTACTCACAACGCCAACTAGCAGAATTAATTAACTGCTCACCAAGCTTAATTTCAATGATTGAACTTAAGAAAAGTGGTATTCAGTTAGATACATTAATGTTATTGGCAAGCGTCTATAATAAAACAGTAGATGAAATATTGTTCGGAAAATAAGTTCTCTTGTCCTACTTAAATATATCCCAGTTGTTAATATTTGTCAATGCAATTTGATACAAAAGTTAAATAAAAGACAATATTTTGGTAAAAATATTACCAAAAACAGAAAATAGTGTAAAATTATACTATTTTTTTCTTTTTTGTGGTATCATATTTATGGTGATTAAATTGCGAACAAAAAAAATTGCTTTAAATATAATTAGTGATATATTACCATACATTCTAATAGGAATAGTAGGTTTAATAAAAGTAAATGTCTTAATTACATATGTAGGAGATGTAGGAAATGGTTATTATCAAGTAATAAATCAAATAATTGCATATGTATTTTTAGCCCAAGCAGGTTTTGGAGATGCAGTAATTTATAAACTGTATAAACCATTTGCGGAAAAGAATAAAAATGATATAAATGCAATTTATTCTGGTAGTAGAAAAATATTTAGAATAATTGGTTTAATTATATTAGGAATAATCTTTATTGTAAGTATATGTCTATATTTATTTTATGGATTTGAAGATGGATATAGAAATAGTGCTTTAATATGTTTCTTTGTAATTTCTACTTCATATTTAATTTCTTATTTTGGAAAAACACAAACTTATATGGCTGTATTAAGTGCTGCTCAAGAGAAATATATATATTCTTTAGTAATTAATTCTGTAAAACTACTTTGTGATATTCTAATAGTAATAGTAGTAGTAATCTTTCGTAATTTAGAATCAATTGCTATAGTTATATTGATTATGAAAATATTAGAAGAAATAATAATGAGAATAGTTGTTAAATATAAATATCCATGGTTAGAAGAAATATCACGTAAAGATACTTCAATGGTTAGTATGACTAAAGATTTAATTTGGTTACAAGTAGGATATTTAGTATTAAATAATGTTGATGCTATTTTACTTATGGCATTTATTGGACCTGTAATGGTTAGTATTTATACTTCGTATAACTTTATATTAAGATACTTAAATGAAGTATCTTCAAGAGTAGAATTAGGAGCGGTCTATTCCTTTGGAAATGTATTTGCTAAACATGAAGATGATAAAGCATATCCACTTTTTAAAGAGTTCTTAATGTTATTTATAATACTAGCACTATCTCTTAGTCTAACATTTTTACTAGGTATTAGACCATTTGTAAATATTTGGATTAATAAAGATGGATATTTGCTTGATTATATAGTTATATTCTTCTTTAGCCTTACTTTGTTTCTAAATATTATATATTATCCACTTTTAGCATTAATAAATGCAAATGGTCTATTTAAAGATAATAAAAAGCATATATTTATATGTGCAAGTATAAATGTAGTCTTATCAATATTATTAATTAAACCATTTGGAATAAGTGGTATTCTAGGAGCTACCGCAATTGCATTTTTAGTAAATTTATTCTTAAAAACAGGTTTAGTAACTAAAAAAATAATTAAGAATGTAAAACATAGTGAATTAATAAAAAAATATGTAGTATTAATATTAACATTCTTAATATCTAGTTTGTTACTTTATAAAGTAGAAGCTTTATATTTAAGCTTGAATTTGAATATTATAACATGTGTATTATTATTATTTATAACGTTTATCTTTATATTATTTATAAGCTTTGCTATTTTATATTTAGTAAACGAAGATACAAGAAAACTATTTAATAGAATGAAAGGATTAATTCATAGAAAAATAAAAAACTGCTAGTGGGCAGTTTTTATACTATTTAAAATAATTTCTATATATTTTTCTTTATCTAACTCATCAGTATTATTCCATAATAATTCAAAAAATACTCCTAAACCTACAAGAGGATCATCCTCATGAGATTCTATTGACTCTTCAATAGCTTTTCTAATATTTTTGTTATCATCTTCTTTAAAATTATTAATTATATATTTTCTAATATCAACATTCATTATATCACCATTATTATTATGGATAAGTTTTAGAAAAAAATGTATTAAAAGTCTATACTTTTTTAATAAAAACATTTATAATTAAATTGGTGATAAAATTGAGTAAAATAAAAGACGTATATGCAAGAGAAATATTAGATTCTCGAGGAAATCCTACTGTAGAAGTAGAAATAACTCTAAATAGTGGAATAAAAGCAACAGCATCAGTTCCATCAGGAGCATCAGTGGGTAAAAACGAAGCATTAGAATTAAGGGATTTAGATAAAAATAGATATAATGGTAAAGGAGTATTAAAAGCTGTTAATAATGTAAATACAATAATAAAAAATAATATTGTAGGATTTGACTCACTAGATCAAAGTGGATTAGATAATTTATTAATAAAATTAGATGCCACTAATAATAAGTCTAATCTAGGAGCAAATGCAATATTAGGAGTATCACTAGCTAACTTAAAAGCTGCTAGTATGTATTCAAATAAACAACTATATAACTACATTGGAAATGGCAAAACAATGCCAAAATGCATGATGAATATATTAAATGGTGGTGTACATGCATCAAATGATTTAGATATACAAGAATTTATGATAATTCCAGCTTCTGATGAATATTTAGATAACTTAAGAATGGGAGCAGAAGTATTTCATAGCCTAAAAGAAATATTAAAAAGTAAAAACTTATCTACTTCTGTTGGAGATGAAGGAGGTTTTGCACCACTTATAAATACTACTAAAGAAGCACTAGATTTAATAAAAGAAGCTATATCAAAAGCTAATTATGTTTTAGGAAAAGACATATTTATTGCCCTAGATGTAGCAGCAAGTGAATTTTATAAAAATGGAACATATTATTTTGAAAAAAAAGAATATACATCAGATCAATTAATAGAATTTTATAAAAACATAATAGATGAATATCATATTATTTCAATTGAAGATCCAATGAGTGAAGATGATTATGATGGATGGCAAAAAATAACAAAAATACTATCAAATATCCAATTAGTAGGAGACGATTTATTTGTTACAAATAAAAAATTATTAGAAATAGGAATACAAAAGAAAATGGCTAATGCAATTTTAATTAAATTAAATCAAATAGGTAGTTATACTGAAACATTACAAACTATTAAATTAGCTCAAGAAAATGGCTATAAAACAATTATTTCACATAGAAGTGGAGAAACAGAAGATAACTATATTGCAGATATAGCGGTAGGATTAAATTTAGGACAAATAAAAACAGGATCTTTATCAAGAAGTGAACGTTTAAGTAAATATAATCGTTTAATTAGAATAAATGAAATGATTAAAAAGTAGGTGTATTATGAAAAAAGTATTACTAGCACTAACTCTTCTTATTATAACAACAGGATGTTCTAATAAAGTAGAAATAGGTGTTGATGAAGATGTTGAAGATAATAAATTAGCATATTTAGATATTAAAAATGCATTAACTAATCAAGAAGAATTTTCTAATTTAGAAGATATTCCATGTAATATTACTAGTTCAATTAATCGTATTAATGAAGAAGAAATAAGTTATCGTGTTATAATAGATAACCCTAAAGTAGATATGTATAATGTTGAAGCTTTATTAATTCATAATAATTTTACTGAAGATATATTTCCCTCAATTGGAATATTAGATGATACAGAATCTTTACTAATAGATAGTAATGATATAAAAGGAATATCACTAGTGGGTTATATAGAAACTGTAGAACAAATAGAAAATCTAGATTTAGAATTACGTCTATGGTTAAAATATGAAGATGAATATAATAAAGAACATGAATTTTATTATAAAATAAATAAATTTTCGACAGAAACCGAAGAAAGTTAATATTATACTTTTACTGGTGATAATAGTGAAAGTAAAAGTATTTGATGAATCACATGAGAAAGATTTAGAAAATGATATTAATGAATTTATATTAGATAAAGAAATAATTGATATTAAATTTTGTTGTTCTACCTCTATTTTTAGTGAAGAACAAATATATTGCTTTTCGGCCTTAATTATGTATAAAGACAAAAATTAATATCATTATGGGGTGATTTATGAATAAGAAAATAATAATTATAATAAGTATTATATCAATAATAACAATAAGTATTTTTATGATATTTAAAAGTGAAGAATATAGATATATAAACATAAATAATATTGATATAAAAATACCTAATATTACTACTAATAATGCTTCATATCGTATTGATTTAGATAAATATAAAAAAGAATATGATAATGATGAAATAGTAGGGCAAATAAGTATTTTAAATACTGATTTTAGTATGTTATTTGCTCAAAGTAATGATAATTCTTATTATCTAGATCATCTATTAAATAAAGAATATAATAAACTAGGTTCTACTTTTTTAGATTATAGAACTAATATAGATAGTAGTAAAAAAATTAATATATATGGACATAACAACAACAATGTAGGAGTATCTTTTAATTATATTATGAATTATGAAAATGAAGATTTTTTTAATAAATATAATAAAATTATTATAAATACAGAACTTAATAACTATACATACGAAATATTTTCAATTCAAATAGTAGATAGTAATTATATTCATATGAAAGTTGATTTTAATACTGCCTCAGAATTTAATGAATATTTAGATAATGTATTAGCTAATTCTTTATATAAATTAGATATTGATAAAAGTAAAGTAAAACGCGTTCTTACACTTCAGACTTGTACTAATAGAAAAGATGGTCAATATTTATTAGTTAATGCTTCTTTAGTGTCTTAATATGTAAATAAATTCTATAAATATTGTATAATTAATAAAATTGTTATATAATTTTTTTAGGGTTGATATATATGAAGAAAAAAATAATTGATACATTACTTATTTTGATAATATTATTAATTGCCATCATTTATGGCTATAAATTTTTTGCACTAGCCATGGGCATATTTGCAATATTATCTTTTTTAGAGTTTTTTAATTATAAATATGAAAATAAAATAAATAGTATTTTAATTATAGGAATACTTTGCTTATTATTTATATTATTTAATAATATTTTTTATAATTTACCAATAATATTTACTATTGTTATATCACTATTATTATTAGTAATACCAATAGTTATATACGATAATCAAAAAAAGTATAATCTTAATGATGCAATGTATTTATTTGGTATAGTAGTATTTTTATCATTAGCATATAATGTTTTAATATTAATATGTAAAATAGATGTATTAAGATGTATTTATATATTTTTAATTGCTTTTATGTTTGATATTTATTCTTATATTGGAAATACATTAATAGGCAAAAAGAAACTAAATAAAACTAATAGAACTATAGAAGGTAGTATTATTGGTATAATTATGGCATCATTAATTGGTAGTGTTTATCATTATAATTTAATTGGAGATGATATATTATTAATTATTGGAATATCATTTGTATTATCAATAGCAAGTGTATTAGGAGATATATTATTTTATAATATAAAGAAATATTTGAATAAAGAAAATAAACAAATAAAAATAATAGATCAATTTGATAGCGTTTTATTAGTAGCAATTTTATATATAATTATTATTAACATCTTATAGGAGGTATTATGACAATAATATTATTTATATTAATTTTAAGTTTAATTATAGTTATTCATGAATTTGGACATTTTTTATTTGCTAAATTATTTGGAGTATATGTATATGAATTTTCTTTAGGAATGGGGAAAAAACTATGGAGTAAAAAGAAAGGCGAAACAGAATATTCTATTAGATTAGTACCTCTAGGAGGCTATGTTGCACTAGCAGGAGAACAAGTAGAAGAAGATAGTAAAATAGCAAAAGATAGAAGATTACAATCAAAAAGTGTCTTTCAAAGATTTATGATAATGTTTGCAGGAGCAGGTATGAACTTTGTACTAGCTTTAGTATTATTATTTTTAAGTGCATTATTTTTTGGAAGTACTACTACTAAACCCATAATAGGGGCAATGGAAGAAGAATATCCTGCATATCAAGCAGGAATAAGAGAAAATGATATTATATTATCAATTGAAGGCAAAAAAATAAATAGTTGGGAAGATGCAATGTGGGAAGTACAAATGTCTAATGGGAAAACACTAGACTTTGTTTTAGAAGATGAAAACAAAACAATAAAAAAAGTAACAGTTACTCCAGAAAAAGAAGAAAGTGAACAAGGAACTACTTATATTTATGGAATAAGTAAATATAATGAAAAAGAATATGGATTTATACAAGCTTGTACTTATTCATTTGAAAAATTAGGATCTACCTTTAAATTAATGGGAAATACAATCAAAAGCCTATTTGTAGGACAAGTAGGAGTAGATGATTTATCTGGACCAGTAGGAATATTTACTGTAATAGATTCACAAGCACAAGCAGGAGTAGAAAGTATAATTTATTTAATTGCCTTTTTAAGTGTAAATGTTGGAGTAATTAATTTAATACCATTTCCAGCATTTGATGGAGGAAGAATTTTATTCTTATTCATAGAAAAAATCAAAGGCTCTCCAGTAGATAGTAGAGTAGAAAATACAATTCATAATATTGGATTTATGCTACTTATATTACTTATGATATATGTAACATTTAACGATGTATTTAAAATAATAAAATGAGGGTGATATAAATGCTTAAAAAAATTGATAAACCATTATTAATCATTAGTTTTGCATTATTTATCTTTGGATTAATAATGGTTTTAAGTGCCTCATCAATGGAATCATATATGAGATATGATGCAAGTCCTTATCATTATTTTATTAGACAGGCAATTTTTTTAGGTATTGGATTTTTTGTATTTATTTTGGTTTTATTATTTCCTACTAAAAATTATAGACCACTTGCAAATTTTTTAATAGTAATAATTACTTTAATATTATTTGCACTAACATTATGGGGACATAATGCTAATGAAGCACAAAGTTGGTTTGCAATTGGACCTTTTAGTGTTCAACCAAGTGAATTTGCTAAAATAATAATAATTATATTTTTAGCAACATATTATGAAAAACATAAAAATGAATTAGATAATCCATGGCAATTAATTAAACCAATCTTATTATGTATAATATTAGCCTTACTAGTAGCAATTCAACCAGATTTAGGAACTGCAGGTATTATAGTATTTATGGCATTAATTATATTTTATTCAGTTCCAATGGCAAAAAAAGCAAAATCTATTTTTAATAAATTATTTTTAGCAATAATACTAGCAATAATAGCAATTTTTGTAACAACAGGAGGATCTTTTTTAAAAGATTATCAATTACAAAGATTTAATTTCTTAAATCCGTGTGATAGATATCAAGAAGAATCTGGATATCAACTATGTAATAGTTTTATTGCATTTAAAAATGGAGGACTAACAGGACAAGGAGTAGGAGAAAGTACTCAAAAATATTTATATTTACCAGAATCTTATACCGATTTTATATTTCCAATAATAGTAGAAGAATGGGGCTTACTAGTAGGAATATTAATAATTATATTATTATTTGTAGTATTATATCGTATTTTAAAAATAGCAACTCATGCTCCAAATATTAGATGTAGCTTAATAGCATATGGAGTATTTAGTTATATACTTCTACACATTACAATAAATCTAATTGGAGTTATGGGATTAGGACCCCTAACGGGAGTACCACTTCCATTCTTTAGTTATGGTGGATCTTATGCATTATCTTTATGTATAGCATTAGGATTAGCACAAAGAGTAGCAATTGAAAGTAATGCTGTAAAGAAGAGCAAAAAGTTAAAAAAGAAATAAATTTTCTAATTTTGTGAAAATTAGAGACTTTTTTCTTTCTAAAAATGTGATAAAATATAGTTGAAAGTTTTCTGATTTTGTGATAAACTTATATTGGAAAGGAATAATGTTATGAATAGGTTAAGAAGAAAGGTTGATAAGTATTTAGTTGATTGGAAAAATAGTGAGGATAGATTGCCACTAATAATTAAAGGGGCAAGACAAATTGGTAAAACAAATGCCATTAGATTTTTTGGGAAAAATTATTATAAAGTATTTATTGAGATAAATTTCGCGTTACAACCACAGTTTAAAACTATTTATGAAAATGGATTTATAGTTGATGAGATAATTAAAAATATTACTATGAAGATGCCGGAAGTTGAAATTATACCCAATGAAACTTTAATATTTTTTGATGAGTTACAAGAGTGTGTAAGCACTGCTACTTCACTAAAAGCATTTAGAGAAGATGGTAGGTATGATGTTGTATGTTCTGGTTCTCTTATGGGAATTAACTATAAAGAAATAGAATCCAATAGTGTTGGTAATAAAGAAGATTATATTATACATTATCTTGATGTTGAAGAGTTTTTGTGGGCTAAAGGGTATAAAGAAGAACAAATAGAAGATTTATATAATCATATGTTAAATTTAACTCCTTTAAATAATACTACTTATAATACAATGTTAAATAATTTTAGAGAATATATGGTAATTGGTGGTATGCCAAGAATTGTTAATCATTTTATTACTAATAAAAACTACAGTGGTATTTTAAAGATGCAAAAGCAGATTCTTCTTGATTATGAAGAAGATATTACTAAATATGCTGCTGGTCTTGATCAGGCTAAAATACTTAATGTTTATCGAAAAATTCCAGTTTTTTTGGGAAATGAAAATAAAAAATTTCAAATAAGTAAAATTAAAGATGGTGCTAGAAATAGGGAATATATTGGGGTTATTGATTGGCTTTCAAATGCAGGAATTATTAATATAAGTTATGCTTTAGAACAAGCTAGTTTGCCACTAAAGGGAAATTATAATCCAGATATTTATAGACTATATTTTGCAGATACTGGTCTTTTAATTGGTAGTCTTGATGAAGAAGTACAATCTGATCTTAGAAATAATAATAATTTTAATACTTATAAGGGGGCAATTTATGAAAATATAATTGCTGATATGTTAGTAAAGGCTGGTTATGATTTATATTTTTATAAAAATGATCAGAAAAAAATAGAGATGGATTTTTTCTTAAGAGATAAAGATTCTCTTATACCAGTAGAAGTGAAAGCTAATGATAATAGTACTTATTCTTTAAATAATTTAATTGATAATAATTTATATAGTGATATAAAATATGGTATTAAACTATGTAATAAAAATATTGGTTTTAATAATAAATTTTATACTTTTCCTTATTTTTTAGCATTTTTACTTAAAAGATATTTAAAAGAAAAATAGTACCTAATGGGTATTATTTTTCTAATTATTACTTGAATATAAAAATTAAATATGTTAAAATTATATTGTAGGGAGAATAGATATATGGAAAAGAAAAAGAAGATAACAATCATTATTAGTGTGGTAGCATTTTTATTTATTTTAGCAGTCGGTACAGTTGCTTTTTTTAGATGGAATAGTCCTATTAATACAGATGTTGGTTTTAATATAGATGGTTTAGATGCTTATATTATATATAATAAAGGAACTGATGTATTAACAGGTTTATTAGAGCCAACTGATAGTTATGCTAATACATCTATTAGTACAGAGATTACTTTATATAAAAATACAACTAAAACATTATATGGACATATTTATTTAGATGTAGAGCAAATAGGAACTAATTTAGCTAATGAACCTGCTTTAAAATGGGCAATAACATCAAATAATCAAGTATTAAATGAAGGTAATTTTGTAGGTAGTAAAGTAGGAGATTCAAAAGCATTAAAGATAAATATTCCTTTATCTCAAACAGAACAAAAATTTCAAATATATATATGGTTAGATGAGAATATGGATATAAATGATGCAATAGAAGGAGAAACTTTATCTACAATAGTTAGAGCGGAAGCTAGTGAAGTTGAGTATCCGACAGATCCTAATCCACCAAAATTAGTAGATAATATGATACCAATTAAATATGATGGAGAAAATTGGGTTAAAGCAGATAGTAATAACACAAATAATGACTGGTATGATTATACAAACAAACAATGGGCAAATGCAGTATTAGTAAGTAGTACAAATAGAAATACATATGTAAATGCCAATGTAGGAACAGTTATACCAGAATCTGATGTGTTAGCTTATTATGTATGGATACCAAGATATAAATATAAGGTATGGAATATAAATAAGGTAATAGGAACAGATAGTTATAATGCAAGAACAACAGGAATAGATATAATATTTGAAGATGGTATAGAAAGTACTGGAGATATAATATGTAATGAATATGATTTTAGTATAACAGATGGTAGTTTATCAGAAACATGTAGTGGAACAAATGGACAGTATTATACCCATCCCGCCTTTACATTTGGGGATACAGAACTAACAGGAATATGGGTTGGAAAGTTTGAAAGTGCATCATCAAATCCAAGTGCAGATTATGGAGGAAGCAATTCTACTACATTAACAGTAAGAGTTAAACCAAATATGAATACATGGAGAAATAATCGAGTAAGTAACTTTTATAAAGTAATAAAAAATATGCAAAATAGTGGTAATGAATATGGATTGAGCACAGATACAAGTAAAGTAGATTCTCATATGCTAAAAAATATAGAATGGGGCGCAGTAGCATATTTAACACATAGTGATTA
>CALVVX010000013.1 GCA_944364015.1 uncultured Bacilli bacterium
CTATTTATTTTCTTCTTTTTTAGTCTCTTTTTTCTCTTCTTTCTTTTTAGTAGTTTTCTTCTCTTCTTTTTTTGAAACAACTTCTTCTACTACTTCATTATTTTTATTTAATCTATCTTCTTTCTTATAAAAACCACATTCTAAACATACTCTATGAGGTCTAATCATTGCACCACAATTAGGACATTTAACTAATCCATTTACATTTATTTTATAATGTGTTCTACGCATATTGCGTCTTGTTTTACTTACTTTTCTAAATGGTACTGCCATTTTAATCTCTCCTTTCGTTAATTAATTTATCTAAATCTTTAAATGCATAATTACAAGTATCTTTATAATCAATAAATTGCCATCCATTACCTTTTGTTTTTTCTAAATTATTATGAGTTATTTTCGAAGGTACTTCTACTAAAATGTATTGCCATATATAATTTAGTAAATCTAACTTACCATCAGTAATATACTCATCTATATTATCTTCAATTTCACTACTAAATTTATACTCTATATTATCTAAAGTTAAATCATCATTTAATATCATTGTTCCTTTTATTGTCCCATTAAAATTAATATTATCAACTATTCTTTTAACTTTAGCAGAAACATTAATATCTAAGAGTCCAATAATATTAGTATTTTTATACATATTATCTGGTATATTAACAATAGTATCTATAACAATTTCATTTTCTAAACCATTTAATATTGGATCTAAATCAATAATCATAACTACCTACTTTCTAGAAATAATAACACTATATTTATTATTAGTATCATAATAATCAGTATTAATATCAGTATACATAAATGCACCAAGTTCAATATCTGAATTAATATTATCTGTCTTTGTACTACCTGTAAGTTTAATTGAAGATAAGATAGTATTATCATTAAATTCATCTTCACTAATATGTATATAGAATGTATTATCTTCTTGATTTATATCATCATATAAATATATTTGCATATAATCATATATATCTTCAGTATCACTAGGAGAATAAATAGTTTTATCAATTATTCCACTATCAGTGGTAGAAAACTTAATATGATATGCTATTTTAGGATTTAAACTTTTATATTGATCATAATATTGATACCAAAGATCTTTTTGTTTAGCATTAGATAAACTACTAATAGTAGTATTATATACTTCAATAGATACTAAATCTTGATTTAAAATAAAATCAGTCTCATAATTATCAATTAAATCTCTACCACTGCCAGTATATAAATACATACCAATATCTATTTTCTCTTCTTCTATCTTTTCTTCTTTAATAGGCTCTATATTATTGTTATCATTAACAATAACATTAACTTCATCATTATTAGAACAACCTATAAGTATAAAAGATATACTAAATAATAATAATATTTTCTTCATATTTATTTTTTAGTAGTCTTTTTAGTAGTAGTTTTCTTCTCTTCTTTTTTTACTTCTTTTTTTACTTCTTCTTTTACTTCTTTTTTAGTCTGTTCTTTAGTTGTTTTTACTTCTTTTTCTACTTTAACTGCCTTAGGTTTATATGTCTTACCATCAAGAGCATCTTTAGCAATTTTTACAATTTCACTAAATGCTTTTGGATCAGAAATTGCAATTTCACTTAACATCTTTCTATTAATATCAATATTAGCTAAATTTAAACCATTAATAAATTTAGAATATGAAATCTCATTTTCACGACATGCAGCATTTATTCTTGTAATCCATAATTTTCTAAAGTTTCTCTTATTTTGACGACGATCACGATATGCATATTTTAATGAATGCATAACTTGTTCATGAGCAGTTTTATATAATCTATGTTTACTACCAAAATAACCTTTTGCTTCTTTTAATACTTTCTTTCTTCTAGCACGGGCAACTGTACCGCCTTTTACTCTTGCCATAATCTCTTCCTCCTTATATTAATTCTTTAATTCTCTTATAATCAGATTTATTTAATGTACTTCCATTTCTTTTTTGTCTACTTCTTTTAGCAGAATTTTTACCAGTATTATGTAAAATACCTTGTCTAGTTATCTTAATAGACCCACTTTTTCTTTTTCTAAAAACTTTTGCACTTCCTTTATGGGTTTTCATTTTATTTTTCTTTGCCATAAAAATCTCCTCTCTTATTTTTTAGGTGTAAGTTGCATAAAAATACTTCTGCCTTCCATTTTAGGCTCAATCTCAACTTCTGCAATATCAGATAAAGCATCTCTAAATTTATCAAATACTTCTTTTGCTAATTCAGGTCTTGCTATTTGACGACCTTTAAAACGAATACTTGCCTTAATTTTAGCACCTTTTTCTAAATTCTTTCTAGCATTTTTAACTCTTGTATCAAAATCATGTTTATCAATAGTAACAGACAAACGAAATTCTTTAATTTCCACAATACTCTCACGTTGTTTTTTAATAGATTCTTTACTTTTTTTCTTCTTCTCATAACGAAACTTATTATAATCCATTATCTTACAAACTGGTGGATTAGAATTTTCATTCATCAATACTAAATCAAAACCAGCATAATTAGCCAAAGTTAAAGCATCTTCTTTCGTTTTAATTCCTAATTGTTCCCCATTTGGACCAATTACCATCATCTCTTTACATCTGATATTATCATTAATTGGATTAGTTCTTTCTTTCGTAATATTCACACCTCCATAACAAAAATGAATACAAAAGAGTCGTATTCATCCAAGCACACAAAAAATATATTGGCTTTTAACCCATTGCTATAGCAATCAGGTGAGATAAATACATCTTCTTTCCTCTTCATTTAAAGATTATATATACTTTTTACTTCAAAGTCAAGTATTTTATAACTTTTTTATCAATAAACTAATAAAACATAAATTAAGAGCTAAATTTATTAGCCCTTTATCTATATAAACGTAAGCATACTTACGACTAATATATTATATTAATTTACTTAAATAAAAGTTACTAAATTTATTAAAAATTATAAATTATTATAATAATTATATCTATTATGTACTTGTTTCAATTTTTAATCTATTATTCTTAATCTTAAACATAACACTTCCATCTTCATCTGTTCTATATACTATACTATCTTCTAAATTATCTAACACCTCCTTATTAGGATGATTATATCTGTTGTTTTTGCCAACACTAATGATTGAATATTTAGGATTAATTTTATCAATAAATTCTCTACTACTACTTGTCTTACTCCCATGATGTCCTACTTTTAAAACATCTATATTAAATATATTATATTTATCCATAATATCTTTTTCTTTTTCTGCTGTTGCATCACCCATAAATAGAAATTTATAATTATTATATTTAATATAAATAACATTACTATTATCATTTTCATCATCATATTCTTTTGTATTTAAAAAATATAATTTATTATTATCAATATTTAACTCTTTTAAAGAAGAATAATATTTTATCTTCTTCTGATCTAATAACTCAATTAATTCTTTTTCAAGCTCATTATAAGAACCAAGATTAAAAATAACATTATCAACTCTAAATTCAGAAACTAAATTAATAGCCTCCCCCATATGATCATAATCTCCATGTGGTGATTATCGTTTATGCACACGGTTACAAACAGTTTGTTTTCAAAAAAAAGCAACAATTAAATGCTGCTTACAAAACTTTTCTGTTTTCATTAATTATATAATATTTTTTAAAATCTTTAAATTTAATTTTTATAACATCTATTGGTGTTACATTTTCATGACATTTATATTGAATTGATCTATCAACATGTGTATACGAATCATTATAATTAAAAACATAAATATAACCCTCTAATTCATCATCGATATTAACATTATCCATAACTACAAATAACTCACTCGTATCAGTATTTATACCAATTTCAAAATTCCATTCAAGTCCTTCACTTAATTCTTTTATCTTATCTTTAAATGCATAAGCACTAGCTATAATAAATGAGGAAGTCATAAAAACCGCAAAATCTTCATTTTCTTTATTACCATTTGAATCATGCGCCAGTCTTTGTTCAATTGTTTCTAATTGTTTTGGGCTTCCGTGAAATAAAAATATAGGATTATTAATGTCATTGTTAAAATATTTGTTCATTGCTATCACTCCTAATCTAAGCTTAATTCATCACTAATAGTTTGTTCTCCAATATTAATAAATTCTTTCATAACTTGTTTTATTCCAGCATCACTTTTATACCAATCACTTTTACTGATGTTTCTACCATCAACAACACCATAAAAATCACATTTATCAACTGGAAAATTATACTTTGAAGCATTCATATACCAACGCCTAGCTACAAAATCCTTTGCCACTCTAAGAATTCTATTATATTTTGTAATATCCACTAATTTATTTATATTTTTTAATATTTCTGGATTAGAAATATATTTATCATCTACAATATAATTATTATTAATTCCTTTTTCTTTTAAAAACTGAATTAATATATCAGCACTACTTCTATCGTCCTTTTGATGGCTATCACAGATAACAAACATAGTATTATTATCAATAATATTTTCATTAATCATTTTTTTCAAATCATTAGCTAATTATTCCTCTGCCCAATCAGCATTAATTATCAATAAATCATAGTGAGATAATTCATCCATTTTTTTACCAATAAATATAAAATTTGTGATATCGCTTATTGTATTCATCTATAATCAACTCTGTAATTATTATATCATACTAATTCATATTCTCTAGCAATTATTCTCTCATCAGAGCAATATTTAATTACATATTTATTATCTTGTTTACAAATTATTATTCCAATAGTTTTATCTTGATTAACTTTTCTTAAATTTTCATCTATATAATTCATATATACTTGTATTTGACCTATATGTTCTTTCTTTAATTCTGTTACTTTTAATTCAACAACTACATAGCAATTATATTCTATGTTGAATAACAATAAATCAATATAGTTAAAATTTTTACCTATTCTAATTTTATATTCACTTCCGACAAAACAAAACGAATTGCCAAGTTCTTTCATAAAATTTTCGATATCTTCTAAAATTAATTTTTGTAAAATCTTCTCAGATATAGTTTCATAATTATTACTATTTTTAATAATTATTGGATTTTTAACAAAATCAATTACTTTTGATTCTTTTTTATTAATTATTTTACTTTTAGTATCTTCGGGTAATCTTTCATACTCTTTATTTTTAATTCTTTGTCGTAATTGTCTTACTGATAGATTTTGTCCAACGCTTATTTTGATATAATATTCTATTTTATTTAAATCATCAAACCAAATCAACTCGCAATAATGCGTATATGACAATTCGTCCGTCACTGATGGACTTTTTATACTGACTTCATAAAATCTTCTTATATACTTTAATCTTGTAGGAGAATACCCTTTTCCAAATTCATTTGTCAGTTTTATAGAATATTCTTTTATGATTGATTCACCGTAATGTTTACCAGCTTCAAATAATAGTTTTCCGACATTATAGTAAGTATTTAAATCACTTTTATTTATTGAATAATTCTTTACTTTTCTGTTTATTTCATTATTTATTAATTCATTCTTTATCTCAGTATAATAATTCATATTACTCCTTTCTATGGTGCACAAGTTTCTATCTCTAATTTATTATTTTTTATTTTAAACATAATACTCCCATCTTGATCTGTTCTATAAATTTTAGAATCATTTAAATTTTGTAATACACTGTCATTAGGATGACCATATCTGTTGTTTTTGCCAACACTAATAATGGAATAATTTGGATTTATTTCATTTATAAATTCTTTACTACTGCTTGTCTTACTTCCGTGATGTCCGACTTTTAACACATCAATATTTTGTAGATTATAATTTTCTATTAAATCTTCTTCTACTTCTACCCCAGCATCTCCCATAAATAAAAATTTATGATTATTTAATTCAGTATAAATAACACTTGAATTATCATTCTCGTTACCATAATCTTTATTATTTAGAAAGTATAATTTATTATCATCTATATTCAACTCTTTGATACAAGAGTAATATGGAATTGTTTTCTTATCTAATACTTTGATAAGTTCTTGTTCTAATTCATTAAACTTCCCACAATTAAATATTACTTTCTCTACTTTAAAATTCTCTACCAAATTAATCGCTTCCCCCATATGATCATAATCTCCATGTGCCGATTGATGGTTAGTAAGTCGAATTTAGAACCTTATTGATAAATTAAAAAGAACTATCATTTTTTTGATAATTCTTATATTTTTACTTTTCTATATTTTCTAAATAGGATATAGCTTTTCCATTTGCTTTTGCATACTCAATTTCAGATTTTGTACTTTCACCAATATATCCATCAACATTTATAACAAAAATTTCATCAGCCATATCAATTTTTCTCTTGTGCATATCATCTAACATTTTTTTTGTTTTAGTTAAAGTTCCTTCATCCATATTTTCCCAAACTTCATTATCTCCTGAATGGCCAAATAAACCTACTGAAATAACTATATTACCTTTTAATGTTAATTCTTTTTGAACTCTTAAAAATTCGTCCTTAAATTTGGTTGAACCACATAATGTTACTACTTTATAATTTTTAACCATAAATATACCTCAATTCATACGATTATATTATATCACAAATTGTTATTAGTTAGTAGGCTTTTAGTTCCCCTTTCTAATTCTTTTAAACTTTTATCTGGAGTTGGTAGATTTTCTGGCATTGTTCCTCCTAATCTTTTAATACTATTTCTTACTTCCTGGCCTACCTCATAATGAACGGAATTTGCAGTATATTCATTATCTACATTATCTCTTTTTAATTTGGCATCTGTTTGAGCAATTCGAAATATATTATCAGCAAGCTCTTCACTTCCCATATTATCTAAAATATCTTCTCTATATCGTAATTTTTTTCTTTTAAAAATATCATCAGCTGTTTCACCATTATATAGTCCTTTATATCCAGCATTATGAAATCTAGCTAAATCTTTTACTCCACTATTAACTGCTGTTTTATTTAAATTAAAATTTCCTTTTCTTGCTTGATTTCTTCTGTATAATCTTTTCTCATCTTCAGTTAGATTATTATATTCTAATTCAGATAGTTCCTGCTTTCTTGTTTGGATAGCGAAATAAGTTTGTCCGAGAGACACTACTGGTTTTGATGAATCTGAGTTTTGAACTATTAAATAACATGCATATCTAGTTAATCCATAATCTTTTAACTTCCTTTTTGCATTTGAACCTATATCCACCATTACGTCCATTTGGACGAAATGGTTCTCGACATTTTGCCCGCTCTTTTCACATGAAATCATTGCTTTTTTAATTGAGGACAAAAACTTTCTGTATTCACTATATTCTAATATTTTTCCTAATTCTCTTGCAGACCAATATTCATTACCAAATTCATCTATATGTTTTACATTTTCAAAAACTTTATATGTATATTTTTTTATCTCATTCATTTTATCTTCTTCCTTTCTACGGACTACAAGTCTCAATTTTTAATTTATTATTTTTAATTTTAAACATAATACTACCATCTTCATCTGTTCTATATATTTTTGAATCTATCAAATTATATAAAACATCTTTATTTGGATGACCATATCTGTTGTTTTTGCCAACACTAATAATGGAATAATTTGGATTTATTTCATTTATAAATTCTTTACTACTGCTTGTCTTACTTCCGTGATGTCCGACTTTTAACACATCAATATTTTGTAGATTATAATTTTCTATTAAATCTTCTTCTACTTCTACCCCAGCATCTCCCATAAATAAAAATTTATGATTATTTAATTCAGTATAAATAACACTTGAATTATCATTCTCGTTACCATAATCTTTATTATTTAGAAAGTATAATTTATTATCATCTATATTCAACTCTTTGATACAAGAGTAATATGGAATTGTTTTCTTATCTAATACTTTGATAAGTTCTTGTTCTAATTCATTAAACTTCCCACAATTAAATATTACTTTCTCTACTTTAAAATTCTCTACCAAATTAATCGCTTCCCCAATATGGTCAAAATCTCCATGACTAATAATTAAATAATCTATTCTATTAACCCCAATACTTTTTAAATAAGGAATAATATTATTACTAGCTATATTATAACTAGAATTAATATTACCACCAGTATCTATTAAAATATTAGCCTTATTATGAGGAAAAGCAATAAAAATACTATCTCCTTGTCCTACATCTAAATAACTAACATTTAAAAAATTATTAAAATAATTAATATTTTTATGAACTAAAATTAAAACAATAAAAACAAATATATATTTTTTTTTTTTTATATTTGTATAAATAATAATATAATAAATAATAAAAACAAACACATTAGGCTTACAAAGAATTATTTTACTAAATTCTATTTTATTTACTAAAAGACATATATTTTCCAATATATTTATAAAAAACAACAAAATATTATCAAAAATAGGAATAATAAAAGTTAAAATACAAAGAGGAAAAATAACTACATTAACTAAAGGAATAACAATGACATTTAAAACAATACCAATAAAGTTAACCTCATAAAAATTATAAATACAAATAGGTAAAGATACCATAAAACATATATAACAAGTATATAAACTCTTCATATTTGTATCTTTAATTTTATCTTTTAATAATATTAAACTAAAAACATTAATATAAGAAAATTGAAATCCAATATCATGAATAATTAGTGGATTAATAAATATACATACCACAAAAGTAAATAAAGCAATATCTATTGATTTTATCTTAAAATTAAATAAAATATTTATACTAAATAATATATACATAACTAAACTTCTAAATACAGAAGCAGGAAAATCAATTAAAATAGAATAAAAAATCAAAAAAATAATAACAATAAAATAATTAAAAAAACGATTATAAGAAACTCTATTTAAAAAAAATAATAAGAAAAAAGCAATTAAAGATATATGCATACCTGAAATAGAAAATAAATGTGATATTCCTAAATCATAATATATATTTAATATATCATCATCTATATTATTAGTATTTCCTAAAATAAAAGTCTCTAAATAAGAAGCAGTATTATAATTAGATAATCTATTATTAATATCATCTTTTATTTTATAAATAAGAGATGTATTATTTTTTATCTTAACTATACTACTAGCTCTAATTATATAATATATTTTATTATAATATAAATATCTTCGATAATCAAAATTATTAAAAATACTTGCTTTATTAGGCAATTCTAATTCACCTGTTACCAAAATTAAATCCCCTATTTTTAAATTATCTACTTCTTTAATATCATCATAATAATAAGTTAATTTAATTTTTTCTTTCCCTAAAGCAAGTATAGATATTTGTTTATCATATATATCTATTTGTTTAATTTTTAAAATAAATTTAGTATCAGAAATATTATATTTACTTTCAAATTTAATAAAACAATTAAAAAGAATACAAAAGATTACACTAATTATAAAAAGAAATTTAAAAGTATATTTATACAGTAATATTGTCCTTAATTTTCTCATATAAAGCTTCTCCAATACCACTTACATCTTTAATATCTTCAATAGATTTAAATTTACCTTTTTCATTACGATAAGCAATAATAGCATTAGCTTTAGCCTCCCCAATACCAGATAATTCCATAAGTTGTTCTAAAGTAGCAGTATTAATATTTATCTTACCATCAGTAGTATTACCATTTGTAATAGTATCTTCTATTTGAGTATTAATACAAGCATCATTTTGAATATTAGGACATACGCATTCTTTATCTACTACTTTTACTACAGTCTCAACATCTTTAATATTAGAATTTTCTACTTCTTCTTTAGTATATATAATAATTAAATCTCCATCACTTACACGTTTTGCTAAATTAATAATAGAAGTATCTGCATTATCTTTTAAACCCCCTGCTAATTTGATAACATCATTAACTATCATATCACTATCTACTTCATATACACCAGGATTAACAATTGCTCCTTTAATATCAACATAAATTTTAGAAAAATCATCTACTATTTCTTCTTTTAATAAACTATCATCATTAGAAACAATATAATCACTATTATTTAATAATTTTTGTTTATTTAAAATAATTACAATTGTTATTATAATTAATAACATAATAGCTAAAATAAATTTATATTTTCTAACTAACTTCATTTTATCCCTCCTATTTACTTATTCGTAAAATAAATAGGATTTACTACAAAAAAAATCTCAATTAGAGACTTTTTTTATAACTTCTAAATTATTCATATATTTTCTTAATACTTCTGGAATAATAATACTACCATCTTCTTGATAATTATTTTCAATTAAAGCAATTAAAGCTCTAGTATTTGCTAAAACAGTATTATTTAGTGTCGTCAAATAATAAGTTCCATTTTTATTTTTTGATCTAATTCCAAGTCTTCTAGCTTGTGCATCACCAAGTGTAGAACAAGAACCAACTTCAAAATATTTCTTCTGACGTGGACTCCATGCTTCAATATCACAAGATTTAACCTTTAAATCCGCAAGATCTCCAGAACAGCATTCTAAACTACGTACTGGTATATTTAAATTTCTAAATATATCTACAGTATAAGACCACATTTTATTATACCACTCAAATTCTTCTTCTTTTTTACAAATAACAATCATTTCTTGTTTTTCAAATTGATGTACTCTATATATACCTCTTTCTTCTATACCATGAGCACCAACTTCTTTTCTAAAACAAGGAGAATATGAAGTCATTGTAATAGGTAAATTTTCTTCTTTAATTATTTGATTTTTATATCTACCAATCATTGAATGCTCACTAGTACCAATTAAATATAAATCTTCATTTTCTATTTTATACATCATCGCATCCATCTCATCAAAAGACATAACACCATCTACTACATCACTTCTAATCATAAAAGGCGGAATACAATAAGTAAAACCTTTATCTATCATATAATCACGAGCATAACTAATCATAGCACTAGATAATCTAGCAACATCTCCTAGTAAGTAGTAAAAACCATTACCACTAGTTCTACCAGCACTTATTTTATCTAATCCCCCTAAACTCTCTAAAATATCAGCATGATGTGGTATTTCATAACTAAATTCAGTAGGCTCTCCAAACTTTTCTAACTCAACATTTTCACTATCATCTCTACCTATTGGAACACTATCATCAATCATTTGGGGTATTAACAACATCTTCTTTTTAATACTAGCTTCTAATTCTAACTCTTTTTTCTCTAGATCAACTAATTTATTATTAATATTAACTACCTCTTCTTTTTTACTATTAGCAATATCTATTTTCTTTTCTTTAAATAAATTACCAATTTCATCACTAATTTTATTTCTACTTTGTCTTAAATCATCTGCTTCTTTCTTTATTTTTCTCAAATCTAAATCTAACTCATAAACCTCATCTACTAAAACTAATTTCTTATCTTGAAATTTTTTCTTAATATTTTCTTTAACTAAATCTTTATTTTCTCTAATTAATTTTATATCTATCATTTTATCACTCTTTTCTTTATTTTTAAATTAACTTTATTATCAGGATTATAATAATTAGTATAAAACTCTAATTCATGTTTTAATATCCTAATTTTTTTATCTAAAGGCATCTTTTCATGTTCAACACCAATATTACTAATATTATTAATATTAGATTTTTCTTCTAATTTATAAGAATTATAAGTCTTAATTTGTAAATTAGTAGAATAATATAAACAAGGTAACATAAGAAAATAGAAAACTGGTTCAACAGTAGCAATTAATCCCATAATTAATGTTGGAAATAACATTGCCGTTTTAAATTTACCTACTCTATTAGTAATAACTTTATGACCTAATTTTTCACGTTTCTTATTATAAAAACCAATTTTTCCTTCTAAAAACAAAGGAATTAACATTAACAAATTACCACATATAACTGCAGGAGCTCCAAGTGATAATGCATAAATTTTATCACTAAATCCATCTAACTTTCTACCAAGATCACTATAAGCATTAAACTTTTTAGCAAAATGTCCATCTAAAAAATCACTAACAGCACCATATACATAACTTAACAAAGATACTAAATAAAATCCTTTAAGAAACAAAATAGATGCCACTATAGAACTAATAATTCTACTTATAGTAATCATATTTGGTATATTTTTAATTATTTTACTACTCATATTACCCCCCTAAAATAATTAATTATAACATACATCTTTTACATATAATTGATCAAATTCAATATTAACTAACTGACCATTTATCGACTTATAAGTAATATTTTTAAAAGCTAAATCATCTAAATTACTATCTTTACACGACAAACTCATAAGAAGACCACAATACTTTTCCTTAACTAAATATTTCTCATCATCTAACTCTTCTAAATAAGCAGATTTATTTTGATATAAAATATTACCACTATTGTTAATAATTACAACATCTCCTTCTCCATCTTGACTACCAGTATTAGTAGTTATATAAATAAACATACTATCATCATTTTCTTTTATTACACCTAAATCAAAATCAATAATAACATCATTAAATTCAACATCTAACTTCTTATCATCAAGTAACACATCTTCAATTACAAAAGTAGAATCTGCTTCTTTTTTTACATTAAATTTAAGATTAATATTAGTATTATTTAACTCATAATTTTCCATAGTAATACTAAAATGTCCAATTGCATTTTCTCTATTTTTATCAATTTCTTCATTAAATAATTCTATTTTATCAACCTCTTTTTTCTCTTCAGTTAACTGATTAGTTCTCTTTGGAGAATAATACATAAGCAAAATAGCTACTACAATAGATAAAACAACAATTAGTCCTACAATTACATTAATTAACTTATCACTCATCTACTTCACTCCTTAAATTATAAGCTAAAAGCAAATTATATCCAATTTCCACTACTGTCATTGGCCCCACGCCTCCTGGTACAGGAGTAATATAACTAGCTTTTTGTTTAACACTATCAAAATCAACATCACCATATAATTTATTATTTTCTCTATTAATTCCAACATCAATTACAATAGCATTATCTTTTATCATACTAGCATCAATAAAATGTTTCTTACCTACTGCCACTATTAAAATATCTGCTAAAGAAGTAATATCAGCTAAATTTTTAGTTTTAGAATGACAAACAGTAACAGTAGCATCTTTATTTAATAATAAACTAGCTAAAGGTTTACCCACTAAATTACTTCTACCAACAATAACTACATGTTTATCTGATAAATTAATATTATATTCTTCTAATAACTCTAAAATACCTCTAGGTGTACAGGAAACTAAACACTTTTTATTATGAACCAATCTTCCCACATTAATATCGGAAAGCCCATCAACATCTTTATAATACTTTATTTTATTTTGAACTAATTGAGCATCAATATGTTTAGCAAGAGGCATTTGTACTATTATACCACTAACTTCATCATCATTATTCTCTTGTTCAATAATCGATAACAGCTCTGAAGTAGTAATATCTTCATCTAACTTTATATATTTAAAATTAAAACCAACAAAATCAGCCATTTTTTTCTTTTGATTAACATAAACACAACTAGCAGAATCATTACCTACCTGTATTACACATAAAGTTAATTTTTTTTCTAATTTCAAAACCTTTTCCCTTAAAATAAGTAATTTCTTCTCTTGTAACTTTTTACCATCTAATATCATATTAACACCTCAATTACTAACACAATTATATCATAATTATATAAAATATAAAACCCCATATTAATATATGGGATTAATCAATATAAGTATGTAACATTTTTTTATAAATCTGATATTCTTCTTCAGTACATGGACCTACAGTCATAGGATTTAACATATCATTAACAGTAATATGATCTTTATATCTATTTAACATAAGACTAGTCTTTAACATTCTATTAAACACCTTATAATCATTTAAACTAAACTTCTCTTCTTTTACAATTACAGGTTGTTCAATAATAACATCATCTTCCACTTTTGGAATATCATCAATTACTAACTCATCATTTTCAATAACAATTTGTTTATCAAAAATCTCATTATTAACTTTTTCTTCGACAACAACTTTACTATCAGGATTAATTTTATTACTAATAAAATTAACAAGATAAATTATCAAAGAAATAATTAACCAGAAAATAAACACCATAGTACTAAGTTGTAATAAAACTAAACAATTAACATTAGTATAAATACTCTCTTTATTAAATACATCAATTCTATTATCAGATATAGTTAGTAAAAAACTAATAAATAGAAAAACAAGAGTGAAAAACATGACAATATTATTGATTTTATAACCATTACCCATCTTTTTATTAACAAAAGCATTTACTACCGCGATTAACATAATAATAAGTATTGAAATATATATTTCAACTGATGGAAAATATATTCCCATAAATATATTGTTAATAACATCATTAAAACTAATAGTAATATCACTAGTAGTAATAACAGTTACTCCTAAACCAATTAGAAAAGTAATTGTAACTAATAAAATATATGTTTTTCTAGATATAGCTTTTTTTAACAATAGAAAAGTAAATACTATTAAAAACGCTACTAAAAATACTAATATTTTATATTCTAATATAGTTTCAAACAAAATAATTAACTTTTCAGGTAATTCAATATATCTCATATTTCTCACCCCCATTCATCCTTAATATTCTTAATCTATTTACTAGTTTTTGTTTTTCTATATATAAGTATAATTCCAGATACAATAGCTATAATACCAATAGCTACACCAATCATTGATTTAGCAGTACCTGTACTTTCAACTTCAACTTCAATAACTTCAGATGGTGGTGTTTCTTCTATAACTTCTTCTTTTTCATTGTAAAAAGTTATAACTTGATTTTTAGTCTCACTAGTAACCTCAAAACTCATAGTCTCACTAGTTAACTCATACCCCTCTGGAGCCTTAGTTTCTTTTAAAGTATATTTACCCTCATCTAATTCGATCTCATGAGCTTTATTTGTACTAACCCACTCATCAATAACATTACCATTACTATCTAATAATACTAATGTAGCACCCTCTAATGTTTTGTTAGTATCTTTATCCTTTTTAATAATAGATACGACAGGTTTCTCTTCAGGTGGTGGAGTTTGCTCCTTTATTGGAGAAATAGATAAAGTAATCTCATCTTCCAAATTAACTTTTTTAGTAAATGGTGCTACTATTGGTTGATAAGAAGAATTAGTAGCATTATAAATATAAGCATCAACCACTTCATCAGAAACACTAACTACAGCCTTAAAACTAACATCACTACTAACACTAGAAGTAGGAACCTTAACAATAAAACCATTATTTACTTTCTCATAACTAGCATTAAGAGGAGCATTTTCTAACTTAACCTGATAATCACTAGCGCTCGTATTAACATAAATAACAGAAGTAACATAATTATTGTTTTCTTTAGTAATAGCTACAGTATTACTAATGTTTAAACTAGCACCACTATCTTTAGTAGCTTTCTTTGCATCCGCTACTGTTTGTCTAATTTCTTTAGCAAGTGCATTATTATCATAACTACTACTATAAACAGTACTACGATAAGCTTTTATACTACCTGCTGAACTATCTTGCATTAAATTATTATCAAGTAAATAAATCCATAATGAAACTTGTGTAACAAAATATTCATTTAATGACTTATCATTTGCACCTTTTTTTATAATATATGAAACCCCTGCATCATTAGTAACTCCTTTATTTACATATTTAGTATTTTCAGGAACTAACAAATTATAAGCCATACAATATACATATTTACCATCAGATGCTTGCTTTACTTGAAAACTACGATTAATATTAAGAGGATTATTCGCATATCCTGCCTCATAATTATCAACAATCATACTATCTGGTGCACTAATAGCCTTAACAGATATTAAACCTGATAAGAAAATCAAAGCACACATAATAATTGATGAACTGAATTTAAACAATTTATTTATTTTTTTCATAAAACACAACCTTTCTTTGTCTATATACTCTACTATTTTTTTACAATTTTGTCAACTATATTAAATATCTAGATTATCAACAAGTTCCAATATATAAATAGTTTGATGTTCTTCATCATCTTTTGTACAAGTAATAAGAGTCAAAACAGTCTTATTAGGATTTCTTTTTATCTTAACATTTCCATCCTTATCATCATTATATATATCAACTATTTTATACACATATTTCTTATTTTGATAATAAATATAAGCCTCATCATCTATATCTAACTTATATAAATTAGCAAAATAACTATTAGAATAATTACCAGAATGTCCCGCTAAAATTAAGTTACCCTTATCTACATCAGGATAAGTTGACTCTTTTAAAACTTTAATATTCCAATTTACATTATTTAAAGAAGAATCTTTATCATAAAAACCTCGAACTAAATTAATTTTAGGAATTTCTAATTTAGCAATATAATACTCATAATCTTCATCAACTTCACTACTAACTGCATCTGTAGTATTAACTTTTAATTCATTATCTAAAAAATCACTACTAATAACTTCTTCAGATAAACCTAAGTTAAAATTACTAAAAACTAAATCACGTCTTTCACTAATAAAATTATAACTCAAAAAAGCAATACCCATAAATACAAAAATAATACCAATACTAATAGTCAACTTAAGATTATTTCGCATAAAAATTCCCCTTTCATATAAATCGCCTTATACTCTAACACTTTTTTTGCAATTTGTCAAGTAAATATAATACATTTGTTTAATAAAATAAAAAAATATTAAAAATTATTGATTATCAAGCTGTAACAAATTTTTAATATCTTTTTCAGTTAAACTACTAATAATATTTTTATCTTGATTTTCACTATCAAGAAGAAGACTAGCTAACTTCTTCTTTTTATCTTGAAGCTCTAAAATTCTCTGTTCAATAGTACCCTTACAAATAAGTTTAATAACCTCAACTGTATTAACTTGTCCAATTCTATGAGCCCTATCAGTAGCTTGATTTTCAGCCTGCGGATTCCACCACAAATCAAGATGAATAACAACATCAGCAGCTGTTAAATTAAGACCAGTACCTCCTGCTTTTAAAGTAATTAAAAAGACATTGGTATCATCGGCATTAAATTTAGACACTAAATCCATTCTCTTTTTAGAAGAAACACTACCATCAATTATATAAGTAGAAATATTATTTTCTCTTAACTTTTTATCTACAATATCTAAAGCAGTCTTAAAACTAGTAAAAATCAATATTTTATGATTATTAGCAACAATTTCTTCAACCAATTTAATAAGTTGCTCTATTTTAGAACTTTCTTTAGGATAATTCTCATATATAATATGTGGATCAATACATATTTCCCTTAACTTTGTAAGTAATTGTAAAATCTTAAATCTGGCAGCCTTAAATCCCTCTGTTTTAATTATCTGATCAATTTCTTTTTTTGTTTTCTCAACTTCTGTTACATATAAAGCCATCTGTTCTTTATTCAAATCAATATAAATATTATTCTCAATCTTATCAGGCAATTCTAAAATAACATCTTTCTTTTTCCGTCTTAAAATAAATGGCTTTATTTGTTTTTCTAAATTTAATAATTTATCTTTTTCAATAGTATTATATTTTTGATTAAATACTTTCAAATTAGCTAAATATCCCGGCATAATAAAATCAAATATACTCCAAAGTTCACTAACACTATTCTCAATTGGAGTACCTGTTAGAGCTACTTTCGTATTAGCATTAATTAACTTAATACATTTAGTAACTTGTGTATTAATATTTTTAATATTTTGAGCCTCATCAATAGCCATAAGCTCAAAAGAAATATTACGATAAATATCAATATCTTGTCTAATAAGTCCATAAGTAGTAATTAAAATATTTATATCATCTATTTCATGTAAATCATCTTCTCTTTTTTTCCTATTTTCAGAAAACACTTTATAACTTAAATCACTAGCAAATTTATCAAACTCATTTTTCCAGTTATAAATTAAAGAAGTTGGCGCTACTATCAGAATTTTAGCATCTTTTTTCTCTTTTAAAATCTCTTTTATAAAATAAATTAACTGAATACTCTTACCAAGTCCCATCTCATCTGCTAAAATAGAACCAAAACCACATTTATATATATTATAAAGCCATTTAACTCCTACTTTTTGATAATCTCTTAATACATTATCTTTAGAAAAATCTAAATTAACATCTTTATATGTATTAAATTTATTAATTAAATCACGAAACAAATTATTAGTATCTATAATGGTATATTTATCATTTTTCAAACTATCTAAATAAATTGCCCTATATTTAGGAATAGTTCCCTCTTGTCTTACTAAATCCTTATTAGAAAGTTGCATATCAGAAGTTAAATCATTTAATTGACTTAATTCATCATCCTCTAATAAATTAATAATATTTCCATTTTTTAAACGATAATATTTCTTCTTCTGTTCTAAACTATTTAAAACATCTAATATTTCAGTACTATCAATATTATCATAATCAAACTTATAACTTAAAATATTATCCTTTCCAATTGAAAAACTAGATCTAATATTGCTTTTAACAATTTTAGTATCATCCACTTTTTTACTAGTATAAACTTCATACTTTGCCACTAATAAAGATAAATAATTATATAAAAACTCTCCAATATCATCATCATTATCAATAATAAAACGATTATTAATTAACTTAAAATTATACTTAAGTAAATCATCTACTACTTCTTGTTCACAAAATAAATCACGAACAATACCATCATCATTAGAAAAATAATCAATTTCTTTATTCTTATATAAAAGTTTAATATTACATACTAAACAATTATAATAATAATCAATATATAACTTAATTTTAGGCTTAAAATTAATAATAATTTTATCAGATAAACTATCATCTAACTTAACATCATCTTTAATAAAAGGAAGAATTCCTTTAGTAAAAGCCTCTAATTTAGTATCATCAAAAACTAATTTCTTTAAAGATAAATCTTGCATTCTAGAAATCATATCCAAAATATTAAAATCAATTTTATACAACAACTTATTAGAAAGAATAAAACAACTATCAGTAGCAATACTACTAGAATTTTTAGTATCAACAGAAAGCTCATAATTATCTTTCTTATCAAGTTTAATATTAAAAGGATTACCATAAATAAAACCATGTAACTTAATATTATTAACAACTAAATCTTTATCTTTAAATAAAAGTAAAAACTCATCTAATTCCGAGCCATATAAATTTAAGTAATTAAAATTATAATAATATCTAGATTTATCCGCTAAATATTTTAAATAATTTAATATTTTTAAATCTTCTTCTAAAAAATAATTCTCATCATAATCAAAAGTAAAATACTTACCAAAAACCAACTTACCTTCTTGATATTTAAATATATCAAATAACCTATGAAGTTTAGAATTAAGACAATACATCTTATCTATACCAATAAATAGCTTAATATTAGCATAAACATAATCATAAGATTTTAAACTATCTATATTAACTTCTAATTTTACTTGTTTTTTAATCTTATTTTTATTTTTGTTTAAATTGTAATAATAATCAATTAAATTATCAGAATAATTTATACTAGGTTTATTATTAAATATATCATCATACTTATTAATTAAAACAGCCGCTAGATGTTTACAAGAAGAAGCAAGACGATATTGAGGACAATTACAAGAAGAATCAATAACTTCATTATCTTTTATAACAATTGTAACTAAATATTTAATTAATTTATTTCTCTGTGAAGTAGCATGAAATTCTACTACATCAAAATTATTACCAGAATATTTCTTATAAAAACTTATATTACCATCATATTCTAAACCTTTTCTATAATCATATTTACTAACTAATTCTAATATTTTATCTTTCATAATACTACCTCATTTCTCTAATATAATATTTAGGATAAGTTTTTTTAATTAATTTTCTAGCTTCATGTAATTTATTTATATTTTTATCTAAATCAATACTTAATCTTAACCTAAATTCTTTTAAAAAATCCAAAAGATTAATATCAATAGTATTTAACATATCATTAAGTATTTTATTATTACTAATATAAGTATTAAAATAACCATCAATTAAAAAATAAATAACAGATTTAGCAAAAATATTATAATTATCACAAGTATTTGAACCAATAGAATACTCTGTATTATCAATAGCATACAAATTAGAATTATTATATAATAAATTATACATAATATCATATATTACTACATTATTATCATCAAGTAATTTTAAATCTAAATATACTTTTTTAACTGCTTTTTCTAAATTAATCAAATCAATAGATAAAGGATCTAATTTATACAAATTAATAGCATTTTTATAAGAAGAAGTATAGCCAATTATTTTATTATTACAAGTAATTAACTTTTTAGGCCAAATAAAAGTTTTGTTTTTAATATGATTAAATCTTAAAATATCGTCTTTATTATAATAACAAAAATAGTTTTCATCAAAACAATCAAAAAAAATTTTATAAACTATTTTTTTCTTATTATCTAAAAAACATTCTCCTTGAGAACCGCTTGCTAAAAAAGTCAATGATTTGCTAAATTCATCAAATTCACTTTTATTAGAAAAATTCATACTACACCCTCCAAGTTAAGTAATATATTAGTATAAAAAAATATGAAAGTCAATAAAAAAAGTATGATTAAACATACTAAAATACAATTAATGAGGCACGAGCCGAGTACCCAGGGTAAGAAGAACCAACGCTCCCGCTGAAAAAGAACACGCCCGCGTAAGAGCCATTGAGATAGTCACCACCGCGATGAAACCACTGGGAAGACGAGTCGACGAAGTGCACGTAATCCTCATACCATCCACCTGTTCCTCCACTAGATGACACCACCTCTCCTGTTGCATCTCCTAATCTTGCTCTATTATATGCTGTTTGATCTCCATCTGAAGTACCATATGCATATGTATCTATATATTTAGCTGTTAAACTACTATAACTAAATTTACTTCCTGCATAACTTGCATTATATTTATAGCTTCCACTACTTTTCGACATATTACCCATTACATATTCATATGATCCGCCACTCATATCATATATTCCATATATGTTTCCCGTAGTACTTGCTAACATTCCTGTTGAAGTATTATATGCATTACATGTTCCACTAGAACCACTTCCTGGGTTTGCTCCAAGGTTTGCTCCACATCCTGTTGTATAACTATTATTGTTATTTATTCCTATTTCTGTACAACTACCATTACTGCATCTTCCATAATCACTATTTGTTAAGTATGCTACTGCTCCCCATTCCATGTTCTTTAACATATGTGAATCTACTTTAGATGTATCACTACTTAATCCATATGCATTTCCACTATTTTGCATACTCTTTATTGCACTATAAAAACTATCTACTTTTTGATTTCTTAAACTACTTACATTTGGTTTTGTTCGTATTTGGAAAGTTGAATTTGATACTTCAAATTTTCCTACCCATATACCATCTACTTCTGTATCTCCAAATGTAAATGCTGGGTGTGTGTAGTATCCTCCATTACTTCCACTACATGTTTCACTTCTTGTAGTACTTGATACACTTGCAAATGAGTAATTATTACATGTTATATCTCCAGTTGAGGCTGTTCCTTGTTCAAATGTTATATCTATTCCTGTTGTTCTTGCATTATAACTATCTACTCCGATTTCTTTATTTATATTCCATACCTTATATTTATATCTTGGTATCCATACATAATAAGCTAACACATCAGATTCTGG
>CALVVX010000014.1 GCA_944364015.1 uncultured Bacilli bacterium
AGAACTTATTTCTTGTATTTTTCTTAACATTATACTACATTTATTAATACATGTTTTTAGTAATAATTTTGACCCCCACATTTACTTCTAGTTAACATATTTCACTTCCTATTCCATCCATGCATATACTTTTATTGTTCCAATAAATGATTTATCTTGCATATCATTACCTATAGTTTCATAATCAACCCATAAACCTAATTTAAAATAATCTGTATCCATTTGTTTTACTTCACCTTCATATAATATATAAGTATTTTTTTCTATTTTTGTATTTTCATCCAAAGTATCTCCTATTTGCCATATATTATTATTTAGTAAATAACTAGGTTTTATATCTTTATTAACACTTAATTTATAATAAATATATTGTGGTAATAATCTTTCTCTATTATAAGTATTATAATCATCTGTTTCTTCTATTACTACTCTATATTTTAAAGTTTCACTTTCTGTATTATTAGTAATAGAAAAATCAGTTGTATTTAAATCATCTTTATTTGGATCTTCTTCTATAATATTACCATCTTCATCATAAACGATATCATCTTTATCAATTAAATAGTATTCATCATCTTTTTCTACTAGTACTTTTCCATTTTCAAATTCATAAATATTAGTACCATCAGGTAAAGTTTGATTATCAATAGTCTCTACTATTTCGCCCTCTATTATTATTTCATTATCTTCTATTTTTATATTATCTTTATCTGCAATATATATAGGTAACTTATCTTCATCTTCATAAACAATAACTGCACTACCATCATCAAAAATTAATATTTTATCATTACCTACTTCTATTATATCTACAACTTTATTTGTTTTAGTATCAGGAGTATCATTATTTACAATACTTTCAAATAAATTTTCAGCATATTCTTTAGTTAAAGCAGATGAAGAAGCTTCAATATTATTATCACTACCATCAAATTCCATAATTACTCCAGGTTCCGTAATAACAGGAGGAGTAACTTGAGGTAAATTAGATAAAGTTAGAGTAATTGCCCCAATAAATGTTAAAATAGCAATAGATGCAAATAAAGAAGTAATTAATCTACCATGACGAAAGAAGAATAAAGCAAAAGGACTTAATTTAGTTTTATCTTCTTCTAATATTATTTCATCATTTTCAAAACTTACAACTTCAAATTCATTTCTTTTCTTCTTCATAACATCCCTACCTAACTTTTAACTTTCCTACGAACTATTTTAACAATCTTAACTATATCATATGAAATAACCGCTAGACATGGAATTAATATAACAATAATCCATCCACCTTTAGTAGCAAGAAAATCTTGTAAATAACCTATTACGGGAATTTTAAATATTACTTTACCAAGTACATTATAATCTTGCGCTAAAGCAAAATCTTCTGCATTATTCGCATCTCCTTTAGTTACAAATTCATAACTACCATCACTACCAGGTTTAATATCTTGTATTCTATGTGTAACAGTAATACCTTCAAATCTATTGTCAGAAGATAAGAAAGTAATTATATCTCCTTCTTTTAATTCACTAGGATCAACTTTTTTAGTAACTACAACATCTTTTACATGAATATTAGGTTCCATACTACCTGTTAAAACAACATATGCATTATATTTAGAAGGAGTATAATCTCCTTTACTTTGCTTTATTTTCATATTTGCTACATATATAAATAAAGTAATACCTATTAATAATAACCATATAAATACAGCATAAGATAAAACACTTAATATAAATTTAAAAGGATTAGAAGACTTTTTAATTATCTTAACCTTATAATGTTTTGCTTTAATTTTATTTCCCATAAAAACGCTCCTTTTATTCTAAAATAATTATACAATAAAAGTTAAAAATTAACAAGACAAATTAAACATATCTAACAATATCTTTTAAATCTTTTTTAGTAAAATGCATATTAGAAGGCTTACTATCACTAGTAGCATAACCCATACATAAAAGACAAATTGGCTCAATATTTTTATCTAAATTAAATTCTTCTTTTATCTTTTTATTATCAAACATCTCTACCCATACACTACCTACATCTAAATAAGTTGCTTCTAACATCATATGAACCGCAACAATAGTGGCATCCATCTCATAAGTAGAATAATCTTCTAAATTATATGCAATATCTTTATTACTGCAAACTAACATAACTAAAGGAGCATTATATCTACAACGACTAACTTTATCAATTTTATCTAACCCTTTACTTGAAGTAATAACATAAATAAGTTGTGGTTGCAAATTCTTAGCGGTCGGTGCAATTCTTCCTGCTTCTAATATTTTATTTATTTTATCTTCTTCTAGCTTTTTGTCAGAAAAACTTCTAACAGAATATCTTCTTTTTATAACATTTTCAAAATCATCTTTATTCATAAATCCTCCTATTAAAAAAACTCATATTTGAGTTATTTTCTAACTTGAGTAGCTTCTGCTCTCATAGTACCTACTAAAGATTTAGCTTGTTCTTGATTTTGACCACTACCAGTTTCTTGTAACCAAATCATTAAACTAAACTTTGAAGTTTGACCAGCAGCTAAATAAGTATTTTCTAATATTTTCATATCTCCACTACTACTAATAGTACCTTCTCTCATTTGAGCGCCATTACTATTAAATACTTTATATCGAAGAGCACCAGTACTAAATTCATTAACAGAAACATTTAGATAAACATCTATTGTTTGATCTAAACTTCCAGTACTCTCAACACTAAAAGTATTAGTATATAAATACTCATCATCATTAATACTAGATGGAGCATTTCTAGGAATTAATAAAGGATTATTAATCTCAATACCATCAGTAAAATTAATAATTAAAGTACCAGTATTAATTCTAGTCTTATCTTTCTCTTGACTAGAAACTGCTGTAAAATAAGCAAAACTAATACCTACTACCATAATAATTAAACTAAGTATTAATATAATAACATAATATCCATTAACTTTCTTAATTTCTTTTTTCTTATCATTTAAACTATTTGCCATATATTTCACCTCTATATATTAAAAGCTGCACTTAATTTAGAACCATTCACACCCTCAAAACCAATTCGACAACTATAATTTTTTCCTTGATCCATATTTTGTTCTCCATTTATCTCTTGTATCCAAAAAACTATATAATAATCTTGATTTCCTCCTGTTGGAAGAGTAATAGAATAATTACTATTATTAGATTTAAAATAAGAACTACCACCACTATCATTAGATAAAGATAATGTATCTGTAACTGCAGTATAAATGCCATTAGACATAGTATATACTCTATATTTTAAATTATTAGTAACATAAGTAGAAGATGTAGTCATAACAAAACCATTCAAACTAGTAGTAACACCACTATTAGAAACATTAACCTCATACAAACTACAAACATCTCTATTACTATTATCTCTACACTTATTATCAGCCTTATTTAAAGCACTATCAATAGTATCTTCACTAACAGGTATTAAACTACTAGCTTTATAAACCTCATGAGATGTAACACTAAAATCAACCTCATGAGATGTACCACCAATACTATTATCAGTAGCACTAGCACTAAAGAAAGCATATGTAGCATAACCAACACCAGACACTATTAAAAGTGTTACAACAATTGCAATAATAACTCTCATCGATTTACTCACATATACCATCTCCTACTAAAATAATAACAAAATTAAACCAAAATTGCAACTACTTTCTTGGTAAAACACTACCAAATTTATCTAATTTAGGAAAATTACTAACAATAACAACTTCTTCACTAACCTCATTATTCTCATTATCATCAGTAACATTATTTTCTTCTATTAACTGTTCTGATCTTTCATTCAAATCATTAAAAGTAACATCTTCTTCATCTTCATCATCTAATAAAATATCCATATCAGACTCATCTATTTCATCATTATTAATAATATTCTCATCAATAATCTTATTAATATCATTCAAACTATCATCATTATCTAAATCTAAAACATTATCATCAATATTATTATTAATATCATTTAAACTCAAATTATCCTTACTATCATCAATATCAGGAAGCTCTTCCTTTAACTCTTCTGTGTTATTAACACTATCATCAACAACTAAACTATCAATATTATTATTAGAATCAGTAAATATCTCATTAGACATATCTTTTAAAATATCATTTTTCATTATCACACCTACTCTTCCTCATTATATGTAGTTTTCTTAAAATTCTCAACAGTCTTTAAAATAGTTTTCTCTTTTCTTCTTCTCATCTCTTCTGCTTTATTTTCTATTTCTATTTCCTTTAATCTATCTAAAGACAATTTAGTCAAAATACTTCTTTTTAAATTCTCTGCAGCAAAACAATTTTTCTCATACATCTTAAGTTCATAACAAATATAAAATGATAACATATTACTTAACATCCGATGAATATCAGTCTCTACTACAAAATCTTCTCCCTCATAATAAGTACCATTAAATTCTACTGGAAACACTTGTGCTTTAACAAAATCAAAAGTTGTAGAATTATAATAATGATTATAATAAACATTAATTTCACTATAAGTTAAATTTAATATAGCATCTCTTATAATATCCTCTATTTTCTTAAAATCATCATAAAAATCTTTCTTATCAATTGCTAATACAGTTAAATCATCACGATATTTAATCTGTTTTCCTATAATAATTTTATAATTATTTTTCTCCTTTAATATCTGTTCATTAATAACAGCATTAAAATTACCACAAAAGCCTAAATCATTAGCAATATAAATACTCAATTTTGGATTATTAGTATTAGGTATTAATACATTCTTATCTAAAACTAAATTCTTATTATAAATAATTCTTTGAATTAAATTAGTAAGCTCTGTACTAACATTTCTTAATTCATCTGCTTTAGCTTTAGCATTATCAACTTTTAATAAAGAATGGAAATTCATTACCTTAACTACTTTAGTAAGACTATCTGTTTTCATTTCTATTACCCCTTTTATTTTTAATAATTCTATTTTTTTCTAAATTAACCAAATAATTCAAATTTCTAAATGTCATATAAGTAAAATATAAAAACAAAAATATCATAACAAATACCATAATTAAAGTTAAATACACATTATTATCTAATTTAACTAAATTATTCAAATAATCAACAAAACATAAAGCAACAATACTTATAATAGCATTTAATAAATTAATAAAACCATGTGGATAATTATTCGCATATAAATCTGCAATTACAACAGAACATATAATACTAGCAACATATACATAACTAATAGTTTGATCTACTAACATCCAAACTAATAATAAATAAGTAAAAGTTACTAAACTAAATGCAATAATAGTATGATTAGTCATATTAAGAAATATTCCATATAATCTTAATTTTTCTAAATTAAATTTCTTTGATACTAACTTTAAAGTAATAGATAAAATAATTAGAAAAATTATTGATACACAGGTAAAAGACACAAGACTATATATAGTATCAAGATAATCATTCATCATAGCCCTCATTAATCATCAAACTAAAAACATTATTACTATTCATATAAAAACCTTTTATGTTTTTATATGATAAATCAACGTCTTTACCTTTAATATCAATATTTCCATCAAATTCTCCTAATATTGGCAAATAATCAACCATAATTAACAAATTATAATCATTACTAGTAATTCTAACTAATTTAATATCATCATATTCTCTTAGGCCATGATTTAACTCAAAAATTCTTACTTTAAAATGATCATTCATTATACTTACCTATATATAAGAATTTATCTTCCTCAACATTATCGTATTTACCATTTAAAATATTTTCAACATCATTTAAAACATCATCTATTTTAACATATTGACCTTTAATACCTGTAAATTGTTCAGATACGAATAATGGTTGTGAAAAATAGTTACGTAATTTTCTTGACCTATGGAATATATTTTTATCATCATTAGATAATTCATCAATACCTAATACAGAAATAATTTCTTCTAATTCTTTATAACGTGCTAAATATCTTAAAGTCTCTTCTACTAAATCATAATGACGTTTTCCTATTTTATCTACATCAATTAATTTAGAACTAGACTTAAATACATCAATTGCTGGATATAAACCTAATTCTGCAATCTTACGATCTAATACAATTTGTCCATCCATATAAGAAACAACATTTTGTACAGCCTCATCATTATAATCATCAGCGGGTATATAAATAGCCTGAAAAGAAGTAATTGAACCATCATCTGTAGAACTAATTCTCTCTTCTACTTTACTAATATCATTCATAGTATCAGAAGGATATCCATTTTCTACTAACATTTGTTTAAGTTCCATAGCTATTTCTGATTTAGCCTGAATAAAACGATAAATATTATCAACAAATAATAAAACATCTTTCTTCTTCTCATCTCTTAAATACTCTGCAGCAACAATACCTGTTTCAATACATTTACTTCTAACAACAGGATTTTTAGACATTTGACCAAATATCATTGTCATATTATCAAGTAAATTAGAACTAACTAACTCATCATATAATTCTTTACCCTCACGACTACGTTCTCCAACACCAATAAAAACAGAATTAATTTTAGATTCAGTATATAAATTATGAATTAACTCTTTAATTAATACAGTCTTACCAACACCTGCTCCTCCTAGTAATCCCATTCTAAATCCCTTTTTCATTGGAGCAAAGAAATCAATTACTTTTATACCAGTCCAAAGTGGTTCAGCCTCAACATTTAACTCTTTTAAAGAAATAGTATTATTTTCAATAAAATGTTTATTAACAGAATTAAATTCTTTTCCATCTAATACTTGACCATAAGCATCAAAAATTCTTCCCATAATAGCATTAGAATATTCCATCTCTAATCCATCACTTATCTTTTTAACTAAAGTTCCTTTTTTTAATCCACGAGTAGAATTTAAGCTAATACACAAAGCATTAGTATTAGTTATTTCTATTACTTCAAAACGATATTTAGGATTATCAACAGCTTCTAAAATATCACCAGTCTTAATATTACTATCATCATCTAATATTATTTCAATGCTTATTTCAAAAATCGAAATTATTTTCCCAGTTTTCATACTAACCACCTTTTCTCTTATTTTTCAACAAAGTTAAACGTATTTATCATCTCTTCTTCACTCTTTGGAGAATATCTATATTGTTTTAAACTATCAATAATTAAATTACCACGACGAATACTTTCTTTTAATCCTGCATTCATCTCACTTGTATCAGAAAGTTCATAAATATCACGAACATCCAAATAAGATAACAACTCACGTCTTACTTTAGAGCCTAAACCAGATAAATTTTTACTTTGAACTGCCGCGCCTAATCTTGATACTGATAAACCATAATCAATCGCAGGTTTTTCTCCTTTATCAAAGTTTTTCTTTGATAAAACTATTTGACCATCCGTAATAGATATAATATTAGTAGATATATAATCAGTAATATCAGATGCTTTAGTTTCTACAATTGGAAGAATTGTAATAGATCCCCCATTTTTATGTTGACATCCTTTCTCAAGCATCTTTGCGTGAGCATAAAATATATCAGATGGATATGCATCACGACCAGGTATCTTATTACTAGTAAGTGATATTTGACGATAAGTATCAGCATGTTTTTTCAAATCATCAATAACTACTAATACGTCATATGATTGTAACATAAACTCTTCTGCAATAGATAAAGCAACATAAGGAGTCAAATAAGTTTTAGTAGCTAACTCATCGTTAAAAGATGCAATAATAATTGTATAAGATAAAGCACCATTTTTAGTTAAATCATAATAAATTTCTTTAACTTCTTTTTTAGTCTTACCTAAAGCAACATAAATACATATAACATTTTTATCTTTTTGATTAACAATAGTATCAAGAACTATTTGAGTTTTACCAGTCTTTTTATCCCCAATTATTAACTGTCTTTGACCTCTTCCAATTGGATACATCATATCAATACCAGAAATACCAGTAAGAAGACTTCTATTAACACCACTTCTATCCATAAGAGGAATATCTACTCCATCAATACTTACTTCAATTAAATCACTAAATTTTTTACCAGCAATTAAATCATTACCAAAAATATCAATAACTTTACCTAAAGAATTAAGACTAAATAAACACTTATATTCTTTATTCAAACTATAAACTAAATCTCCAGGTACAATCTTATCATCTACTTGTGTCAAAGAAATAATAACCCTATTAGAATAAATAGCAAAAACATAACCAGTAGCCTTATTATTAATATTTACCTCATCATAAAAAGCAACATTACCAAGTCCACTTACTTCTACATTATACTTATTTACCTTAATTACTTTACCTGCATCATAAATATTATTATTATTCTTTATATCTTCAATTACCTTATCAATATTAGTATCCATAATTACACATTCCTTTCATTAAGACTAAAATCATATACTTTATTCTTATAAACTATTTTAATACCCCTATATATACTATCATTTACAACAGTCTTAATATACTTACTCAAATGATCATAATTTTGTTTACTATTTGCAACTTGTACTTCAATATATGGACTAGTTTTATCAATTAAATCATCTAAATAATTAAGAAAATCATTTACTTTTTTTATTTTATTATGTTTTTTATAATCCAAAAATATATATTTTTCTGAATCATCTAATTCATTTAATATTGCTTGTTCTAAATCTAATTCACTAGAAATTTTATAAATTAATTTACTATCAAATTTATTCTTTATATTAACAGCAATAAAATAATCCTTATCATCAACATTTTCTTCAATAAAATCTAAAATTATTTTCTCATAATCTATATCAAACTCACTATCTATCTTTTTTTGCAAATTACCAAAATCTTTTTCCTTATAATCAGCATCGGTCATTATATCAATAATACTATTATCAAAAGTATAATTGTTTTTTAAACTAGTATCTTTTAAACTATCTAACTCTGCCTTTTTATTTTCTAATTTCTCATTAACTTCATTTAACTTAGTTTCTTTTTCATTAATCAAATCATCATAAACTTGAAGCTTATCTACAAAATAAGATTTAGTCTGTTCATTAACCCTATCAACAGTCCTTCTTAATATCTTATACATAAAAAACACTAAAAAGCATATGATGATACCAAAAACTATAACAATATATACCATATTAAACAATTAGTGGATTAAAGAATAATAAGAAGAAACAAAAGGCAAATAAAAATAATAAAAATACTGATGTTATAATTAAAATAGTCATAACAGAATGCACAACATCATTTTTAGTCTCGGGATTTCTACCTACTGCCTCTGCAACTCTACCTCCAAGTAAACCTACTCCTATTCCTACACCTAAAAATGCAAGTCCTAACATTATTCCTATACAAATTGCTGTTGCTGATAATATTGATTCCATATCACACCTCCACTATTATAATAATTATAGCAGTAACTAAACGTAAAGTCAATTAAAAAAAAGAAAATAAATTATTACTTTCTCTCATAATACTCTTCTAAAGTTAAATCATTATTATATAAATAAATAGCTAAATCCCCAACATACCTTAAATGCCATGGTTCATAATTATAACCAGTTATTTGTTCTTTATCTTTAGGATAACGTAAAATAAATCCATATTTATGTGCATTATTATTAACCCAATTAGTCTCTGATAAATTCTCAAGTTCATATTCTATATAACATTTATTATCCTTATAAACACAAAAATCAATAGCCAATCCAGTTTGATGTTCACTACAACCAGGCTTTGCTATAACTCTAAGTGCATAATTAAAACCCTTTTCTTTAATCAAATTATTATATAATCCCAACTGATAATCATAAGAACGATAACCACTCATAATATCAATAAAATAACCACTTACCTTTGCATCCATCTGCATTCTTCTAAAAGATTCTAATGCTTTTTCTTCTAATAAAATATTATCTTTATATTTACTTAAACTATCAACTAAATTATTAGGAACATAATCTTTATCAAGAAAATTAGTCTTATTAACTAACAACTCATAATTCATATAATTCACCCATAATAGTATATGCAAATAATTATAATTTTGTAATACTTTTATGATTTTTCATAAGTTTTTTAATTCCAATTGGATGAGCAAACGCAACAGTAATAATAGATTTATCTACTGATATTACTACACCTTCTCCATATTCAGAATGTAGAATATTATCTCCAATCTTATATTCAACATCATTATTATAAAATACTTTTTCTTTAACAAATTTATTAGCCTTATCAATTAAAGAACTACGATTATTAATCTCTTCAATATATTTAAAATCAATCTCTTCAATAAACCTACTAGTTAAATTACTTTGAGTTTTCCCAAATAAAGTACGTCTTTTAGCATTAACTAACCATAAATTCTCTTTAGCACGAGTAATAGCAACATAACATAATCTTCTTTCTTCCTCAATAGCGGAATTAGTACCCTCAACAATAGCATTATAATGTGGAAAAATTTCTTCTTCCATTCCAATTACAAAAACATTATCAAACTCTAATCCCTTAACAGAATGAATTGTCATCAAACTAACTTTATTGCGATCATCTTGATGTTCACTAACATCACTAACCAAAGTAATTTCTTCTAAAAAATCCGAAAGAGAAATAATACCAAATTCTTCTTCATAATTTTTAGTAATAGATTTAAACTCTTCTAAGTTCTCAAGTCTAATTTCACTATCTAAACTCTTATCTTCTTTAAGTTCTTTTCTCATACCACTTTTATCTAAAACTAAATCAACTAATTCTGTTAAACTCAAATTATCCATCTGTTTTTGTATATCTAAAATAATATTTTTAAAAACTAACTCTTTTCCAGAATCAATTGCCTCAAATAAAGAGATATTCTTATCATTAGCAATATTAACTAAATTATCAATAGTTTTATTACCAATACCTCTTTTAGGACTATTAATAATTCGAAGTAAACTAACATCATCATAAATATTATTAATAAGTCTCAAATAACATAATAAATCTTTAATCTCTTTTCTATTATAGAAATAAAAACTACCAATTACACGATATGGAATATTAGACTTTAACATTGCTTCTTCCATTACACGAGATTGAGCATTAGTACGATATAAAATAGCTATATCATCATACTTAACTCCATCACTAACTAATTTCTTTATCGTATTAGTAACAAAACTAGCTTCTTCTTTCTCATTATCAGTTCTAACATATCTAATTTTACTACCCTCTTCATTATTAGACCATAAATTCTTATCCTTACGCTCTTTATTATGTGAAATAACACAATTAGCGGCCTTTAATATATTTTTAGTAGAACGATAATTTTCTTCCAAAAATACAGTCTTACAATCAGGATAATCTTTCTCAAAATTTAATATATTCTTAAAATTAGCCCCTCTAAATGCATAAATAGCCTGATCATTATCTCCTACTACAAAAAGATTACGATATTTAGAAGCTAACTTCCTACAAAAAACATATTGAGCATGATTAGTATCTTGATATTCATCAATTAAAATATACTTATACCTCTCTTGATACTTATCTAAAATATCTCTATCATCTAAAAGCCTAATAGGAAGTAATAACAAATCATCAAAATCAAGCGAATTATTAGACTTTAATACTCTTTCATATCTAGAATATGTATTAACAATTAACTTATCAAATTCTATTTGAGAAAATTTAGAAGAAGAAATAAGCTCATTTTTAGCAGAACTAATCTTATTACGAATTGATTTAGGATTATAAAATTTAAAATCCATATTATATTCTTTCATTATTTTTTTAATAACACTCAAAGAATCATCACTATCTAAAATACTAAAATTCTTATCATAACCAAGAATCTCATAATTTTCCTTTATCATTTTTAAACCAAAAGAATGAAAAGTAGAAATCTGTACTTTACTAGCAGAACTACCAATCAAACTACATACCCTCTGTTGCATCTCTTTAGCGGCCTTATTAGTAAAAGTAATAGCTAAAATATTATAAGGACTAACACCATTTTCAATCAAATAAGCAATCCTATTAGTTAAAACTTTAGTCTTCCCACTACCTGCACCCGCTAATACTAACATTGGTCCATTAATATGCTTAACAGCAAGCATTTGTTGTTCATTCAAATTCATATCTCACCAACTCTCAAAAATCAATATATCATAAACCAAAATCTATGTAAATATAAATTAAAAAAATAAACACAAAATGTGCTTATTTTTTACTAATAACTTCAAATAACTTTTCTTTATCAATAGGTTTAAGTAAATAATTACTAAAACCATATTTCAAATAATCCTCATTATATTCATAATTATTATTTCTAGTAAGTAAAACAACATCAATATTAAAATTCTTAATTTCCATAAACTTCTTCATAACTTCAATTCCATTAAGAGGATGCATATCCTCATCTAATAAAATCAAATCATACTTCTCTTTACTTCTTATCTTATCTAAAGCTTCTTTACCGCTTTTTACAATATCTAAAACAACATTAGTATCATCTAACATCTTACTTATTATCTTACAACTAGCATCACTATCATCTACTAATAATAGTTTCTTCTTATCATAAATTTGAACGTATTTATCTAACTTACTATCTATTTTTTCTACCTTTTGATCCAATACAATCTTTATTTTAGTACCCTTACCATAAATACTATTTACAATTAAAGTACCTCCCATTAAAGTAATCATCTTCTTTGCATTAAATAAAGTATCTGCTAGTTCACTATCTTTAACATTACTTTCTTTATTAAGTGCATAATTTAATTCACCCGCTCGCATTCCAATTCCAGAATCTTCAATACTAATTACCAAGCGACAAATATTATTCTTAAAAATAGTATCAACATTAAACTCTATATACCCACTAGTGGTATTTTTATAACTATTATCTAAAATAATATTTATTACTTTTTTTAAAGTTACACTATCTCCATATAAATAATCAGGAACATCACTAGCTATCTTACTTCTAAAATCTAATGATTTACTTTGAGCCTTTTTACTATATTTTTGTACTAATTCTTTAATAATTATCTTAATATTATACTTATCTTTATATATCTTTATATTATTAACATCAACTTGTGATATATCATATACCTCATTAATCATAGTATCAAATTTTGTAATAAAACTATTTATTTCACTAGCACTATTATCTATTAAACTCAAATTAGGTTTTTTCTTATCAACTTCTTCTAATATATTATTATTACTTATACTAATATCACTAATAATTTGTTTAATCTCATTACTAATATTATATAAAAACATAGACTTCTCTTCATTAGCATTATCAGAAATCAATTTAGCATTATGAATTTCTTCTAATATTTGTGCATCAGGATTTTCAATTGTAAAATACATAATATAACACATTAAAGCTAAAACTAAATCATAAATTATCATACCTGGGAAAAATAAAGTAATAAAATATAGACAAGTTAAAATTAGAAATACTAAAAAAATTGGTAAATATCTCTTATCAATTTTCTTGATATTTATTAAACTAATAACTAAAGAAGCTATTAAAAACAAAGCAACCATTATATAACCTAAAATAATAGTTAAACCAGATACATTAGTAACTAAACCAGCATCAATTATATCAATATCTGTAAATAATACTGTAAAAATAAATATTATATTAACAACAGTTAAAAAACTAACAACTTTTTTATAATTTTGTTTTACATAATTATAACTAATCATCAAAGTATAACAAAATAAAGAAGAAAATATTATTACAAACATACTAGATAATATTTTATTTAAAAAATTAAACAAAGAATAAAAATCAGTAGATAAAACATTAAAAGGATAAATAGCACATATAAAATGAATAATAGTATCAATAAAAGAAACAACTAAAGAGCACACTAAAATAAACTTATATGGTCTATTTTCTACTAAATCAATTCTTTTTTTAGTAAAATAAACTATATTTAATATTAAAATAAATATAAAAGAAACTAAAGGAATCTCAAACTCTAAACTCAAAAGTAATCACCTCTTTACTTATCCCAATTATCATGCATATATCTATCCATACTATATTTATTAGTTCTAAATTTTCTAGCTAAAACAGGTCCATAAAATTTAGCATTTTTCTCATTAATATCAACCTTATCAATAAAACTCCAAACATCATCTGCAAATGTCAAACCACCTTTATAAACAGTAAGTTCTTCTTTCCATGCCTCATAACTAGTCCAATGGACTTTAAAATATTCTTGTTTTCTAATCTCCATATAATCAAGATGAGGATCATAACTTAAACTATCCCTTTTTAATGGTTTAGTATGCGTACTTATTTGATCATAAACCATAGTAGCTAGAGAATCTCTTAAAATATCTAAAGCCATACGTTTATCATACATTGATAAATCCATTGGATCTCCCACTCTAATATATATATTATTAGTATCAATATCTAAAAAATTAGCAATTGGGACAATCTTTGCACCAGTCTCAACATTTAATCGATAAACGCCTGGAAAAGGTCTTTGACAAAGTAAATTTTCACTATTATTATAACCACCCTCAACAAAAACTAAAACACTAGTCTTATTATTAAGTAACCATTTCATCTTCTTTAAAGCTTCATTCCTATTGCCATTATCTAATCTATTAACATAAATCATACCATTAGCCCATGCCATATACATCTGGGGGTTATGTCTAACTTGATCAGTGGTACCTATTAATACATAAGCATTTCTATCAATTACAGATAAATTAGAAATAACATCTTCGGTATGAGAATGAGTAGATGCAAAAATATATGCAGTATCATCCTCTAATTTAGGATATCTCTCTAAAATAGTATTACCCTTTGTAGCCTTTTTTAAAATATATCTAAAAGGCTTATTAAAAACTTTTCTAATTTTCAACCCCTTAACAGTAGTAAAATTATCAACAGTATTACTTTCTAAAGAAGAAAGACCAAAATTATACATCATACCCTCCTATTTTTTACTAATAACTTCAAATAATTTTTCTTTATCAATAGGCTTAAGTAAATAATTACTAAAACCATATTTCAAATAATCCTCATTATATTCATAATTATTATTTCTAGTAAGTAAAACAACATCAATATTAAAATTCTTAATTTCCATAAACTTCTTCATAACTTCAATTCCATTAAGAGGATGCATATCCTCATCTAATAAAATCAAATCATACTTCTCTTTACTTCTTATCTTATCTAAAGCTTCTTTACCGCTTTTTACAATATCTAAAACAACATTAGTATCATCTAACATCTTACTTATTATCTTACAACTAGCATCACTATCATCTACTAATAATAGTTTCTTCTTATCATAAATTTGAACGTATTTATCTAACTTACTATCTATTTTTTCTACCTTTTGATCCAATACAATCTTTATTTTAGTACCCTTACCATAAATACTATTTACAATTAAAGTACCTCCCATTAAAGTAATCATCTTCTTTGCATTAAATAAAGTATCTGCTAGTTCACTATCTTTAACATTACTTTCTTTATTAAGTGCATAATTTAATTCACCCGCTCGCATTCCAATTCCAGAATCTTCAATACTAATTACCAAGCGACAAATATTATTCTTAAAAATAGTATCAACATTAAACTCTATATACCCACTAGTGGTATTTTTATAACTATTATCTAAAATAATATTTATTACTTTTTTTAAAGTTACACTATCTCCATATAAATAATCAGGAACATCACTAGCTATCTTACTTCTAAAATCTAATGATTTACTTTGAGCCTTTTTACTATATTTTTGTACTAATTCTTTAATAATTATCTTAATATTATACTTATCTTTATATATCTTTATATTATTAACATCAACTTGTGATATATCATATACCTCATTAATCATAGTATCAAATTTTGTAATAAAACTATTTATTTCACTAGCACTATTATCTATTAAACTCAAATTAGGTTTTTTCTTATCAACTTCTTCTAATATATTATTATTACTTATACTAATATCACTAATAATTTGTTTAATCTCATTACTAATATTATATAAAAACATAGACTTCTCTTCATTAGCATTATCAGAAATCAATTTAGCATTATGAATTTCTTCTAATATCTTCTTATCTGGATTTTCAATTGTATGAAACATAATAAATGCAATAAAAATGAAAGCAGGATTAATAATATAATTTAAAGCAGGATTAATAATTAAACTAATTACTACAATAATACCAAATATTATCAATAAATAAAGAGGTATATACTTCTTATTCTTAAAATCTTTATGATTAATAATAAGAGCAATAATTTGTACTAAAAATCCCACTGAAAAGACCAAATAAGTAAATACAATAGCAAATCCATCCGAAACAGCACCTTCAGTTGAAATATTAACATCTATTGGTAATAATACTACTAACAAAATAGAAATAACAATTAAAACATCAAATATTTTCTTATAAAGATGAATCTTTTCTTTTTTTCTAATTGAAATATATAAAGTATAAAAAGTTAAGATAAAAATCCATAATATTAAACATATCAAATAAATCTTATTAAAAAATATAATAATTTCTTTTGAAAAAACAACACTAGGATCTACAACTAAACCTAAAACAATACCACTTACACATATAAATACATTTACAATTAAAAACTTTTTATATGTCTCATCTTCTATTTGTTTTAATCTATTTTTACTAAAAAATATAATAGTAGTAGCAATAATTAACAAAAGTGCATAAACATTAACAAGTAAAAACCCTAACATATTTCCTCCTATTTTATTCTTTTTTTAGTTTTATTATTTATTTTTTCATAATAAATATGAATATTTTCAACAGTTAAATTAGTTTGTTCTACATCAACATTTACCTCATTACCATCAAGTTGTTCTTTAGTTAAATAATTATAATCAACCTTATTATTTTTAGTAAGAGGTAATCTATCTCTAAAAATAAATTTAGAAGGTATTTGACGAGAATTAGTAGTAGGATTAGCAATAATTTGACTATAAACTATTTCCTTAACTAAAGCTAATTTTTCTTCTTCATTTAAACTTTTTTTAACAACAAGATTACATCTTGGCATTAATCCTTTTTGTCTATCATCATAATAAGAAACAACTGCAACATTTTCAACCATTTTATTATCTAATATAACTTTCTCAATTTCATATGGTTTAATTTTATAACCATCAAATCTAGGAAAAGACAAATCTTTTCTAGCTTTATGATAAATAATACCATCTCTATCCATTTCAACTAAATCACGAGTTCTCATATATGAAGCTCCATCTAATTGATAATGAGCAACAATAACTTCATCATCTAACTTACCAGATGTAACAACATCAGAAGAAATGGCTAACTCTCCAAATAATCTATCTTCATTATCCTTAAATTTTAAAGGCACTAATTTATCATCAACTTCTGGATCTACAATTGCATAAGTAGTATCACAAAGAGGAATACCAATACTTTCTAGTTTATTATAATTAGCACGTGCATAAGTACCACAACCTGCAAATTCACTCATACCATAGCCTTTTTCAGTAACAACACTACAATTATGATCCTTAAGCCATTTATTTAGAGTAATTTCTTCTCCTGCAGTCATTGAATCTCCTCCATATATAATTTTTTTAATAAAAGATAAATCAGCATTATCTAAAAACTTATAAGAAGGTAATGCAGAAATCCAAGCAGGAGTAGTCATAATAGAATTAGGTTTGTGTCTTTTTAATAAATAACCAAATTCATTTATTTCAAACTCAGGAATATCAATATTACTAACACCACTTGCAATATTTAATAAATAATTATCATAAGCTCCAAAAGGCGCAAAGAAAGGTAAAATATGTAAAGCACTATCTCCCTCATCTGCAGCTACTTTAGCATTAATAACTTGTTCTAAATTTGAAATAGCATTCTTATTAGTCAAAACAATAGGTTTAGGACGAGAACCACTAGTACCAGAAGTATGACCAATATACATAGGTAAATCAAATTCACTAACATTATAAAATCTAGCATTTTTACACTCTTTAACTAAATCATGATAAAATCTAACATTTAAAACTGATTTATCAATAGAATCTTTTAATAACATATCAAATTGATTTAACTCTTTAATCTTAAGTAACATAGCTTGATAATTTTTAAGTTTCTTAATATCACTATTAACATTTCTATTATTACGAAGTTCATTATAAGCCATAACATCTTTCATATATTCAGCCTTACCTTTTAGCATGGAATCAGTAGTATTAACAATAATAATATCATTAATACCATATTCTTTTAACTCATTTTCAATAGGCTTTAACATAGCTAAATAACATTTATCTAAAGCAATAATAAAATTAATTTTCTCATGTTTAACTATTTCTAAAGTCTTCTTTCCATTTGCAATTAAATCCATACTATCAGGTCTAGGATCAATAAAATCAGTTACTGCTCCCAATTGAATGGCCCCAAACCATAAAAAACCAGCCTCAGGTATATTAGGCACAATACTAAGAATCCTACTACCTTTTCCAACACCTAAACTAGATAAAACACGAGATGCAATATCACTATTGTTCCATATCTCATCATAAGTAAAAGTATTGCCGTAATATATTTCCCCTATTTTATTCCCTCTACTAGTATTTTTTTGTTTTAAATATTCCACAAGATTTAGCTTTGGTAATTCCAAATTATATTTATCATAAAACTTTAACCAAGGCTTATCTATATGTGGATAACCACTCATATGCATAAAAACCTCCATTCTCTACTTAAATTTATCACAAAAAAAAAGTTAAGTCAACAAAATTACTTAATTTGTAATATTTTGATATTTAAAAAATATAATAATAAGGGGTTATAATGAACAAAATAGATAAAGAATTTAATAATTTTATAGATAAATTATCTAATTTATCATATAACGAAATATTAGAAAATACTAAAAAATATTTTTATAACATCAATCCAAAAACACAAAAATCAATCATAGATTTTTTTAACAAATTCCCTTATTGGGGTAACACCATAGAACAACACTTTAAACTAGTTACAGATAGCTTATACTATCATTTAGAAGATTATAAAAAACTATATAACAAATTAAAAGATTATCGTTCAAAACAAGCACTATATGCTATTTTAAGCAATTGGTATCAATATGATTTTATAAACCTAGATAAAATAGTAGAAAAAACATATAAACATTATTTTGATCTTGATTTAATTAAAACAAATCAAGAAACATATGTAGATATTGGAGCATATACTGCAGATAGTATTTTAGATTTTATAGATAGTTTTGGTACTGATTATAAAAAAATATATGCATATGAAATAACAGAAGATACAATAAATATATTAAAAGAAAATACTAAATATCTAAAAGATATAATAATTAGAAATAAAGCAATTATGGATAAAGAAGAAATATTTTATTTAGAAGAAAATACTGAAAGCAAGTCCGCTAATAGAATTAGAAATAGTGGTAACAAACAAATAGAAGCAACTACACTAGATAAAGATATTCTAGATACAATAACAATGATTAAAATGGACATAGAAGGTAATGAAAAAAAAGCTCTAATTGGAGCTAAAAATCATATAATAAAAGATAATCCTAAATTATTAATATCAATATATCATAATCATGAAGATATATATAAAATACCAAAAATGATTGAAGAAATAGCACCTAATATTTATAATTTTTATATTAGATACTACGGAGGAATTATATTTGCAACAGAAATAGTATTAATAGCAATACCAAAAAAAAGCTAATTAAGCTTTTTTCTATACATATCTAATAATTTATTTAAAACAAGCGCATCAGTCTCTTCAATAACATAACTATCATTTTCTTCTATTATTTCTTTTAAAACCTTAAAATTATTTTTAGGCTGTTCATTATCATCTAATTCTACTACTAAAAAATAATTATTATCATCTAATTTAGTATCAAGTAAAATACCATAATTAGAATCATCTTCTAAAGTAATAATATCATTTTCTATCATCTAACTTTACCTCCTCCATTAAAATCAAAAGTAATAGCAGAAGCAGATTTATGCAATAAATTATCTAATTTAGACAACATTTCATCTTTCTCATAACTAGATATATTTTTATTATTCTTAATTTCATTATATAAATTTTTAACATGAAAATAATCTAGTGGAACAAAATCTAAAGTAGTATAATTTTTATAATAATTTAGAATATCATTTACTTTTTTAGTATATATACCCTCATTTTTCTTCTGTTCGTTATTTAATTTTATTCCTTTTTTCAAAACAGGAATACCTCCTGCAAATAATAAAACAGCAGAAGCAGAAATAGAAGCCACTTTATTAATAGCACCTTTAGCTATTTCTTGAGCATTATTAGCAAATGTAGCTAAATCAACATCTCCAATATGCCAAATACCACTTGCACCATCAAAAGCAGTAGTTTGACCAGTTAAATTAGAAATATTAGATGCAATTTCTGTATTTACATTATGTAAAACTTCTTGATAAGTAGGATCAACACTATGCCATAAATTAGCATTATCAATCATAGTAGAAGCTAAAGTAGAAATATCATTTGCACTTATTGCAGAAGATACAGAAGAACTTAAAGCCTCTAATGCCATAACAACCGCAATTGCCATAGCACTAACTCCTGCAATTATCAAACCTTTAGGTATTCTAAATTTTCCTTTTTTTCTTGTTTTAATCTTTACTTTTTCTCTACGAATATCTTTCTTTGGTCTATCAATAACCGCAAGTGATACAGGTGCAACTTTTTCTTCATCAGTTTGAATTTTAACTTTTCTATCAATATGATCATTGATAAAATAATCTTCTAATTCTCTTAATAATTTTAAAGGTAATTTATTTTTATCATTTTTAATTTCATTACTTAATCTAATTAATTCATCACGATCAGATATATCTTTTCTATTTTGTAGACGTCTAATTTTAGAAATATTATCTTTTAATTTATCATAAGTAGCTAAAATATCATCAATATAATCTAACTCACGTTTAATAGAACTATCAACTTTTACTTCACTCCTACCATACAAACTAATTGGAGCATTTTGATATATTTTACTAACTTTATCTTTTAATTCTCTGCGACGATCAAAATAATAATCATAACTACCTACTTGTCTAACTGTAGGACTATTAACTTCAGCATATAAATTAAAATAATTAATAATATCTTCAGGTAATCCAATTTTATCTACAGCTATCTCATCTTTTAATTTACTTATTTGCTCACTTGTTAAATTATCATTATTAATAGAAGATTGTTTAGCTAAAATACTATAGTACTTATCAATAATTTTATCTATATCTTGTATTCTTTTTTTAGTATCAGCAATATCACTATTAAAGTTAAAATCATCTTGATATAATAAATGTTCTAATTCTTTTTTCTCTTCAACATATTTCTTAATTACACTATTCATCAAGCACCTCCGTACTATATATAGTGTAACATAAGTTTTAGAAAAATGCAATTAAAAAACGTAGAAAATCTACGTTATAAAATTATTGAAAATAACATTAAGACTAATATATTTACTAAAGCAATAGTAAGAACAACTTTCAAAGCCCATTTAAACCAAGTAGTATATTCAACTTTTGCT
>CALVVX010000015.1 GCA_944364015.1 uncultured Bacilli bacterium
TATAGTTATTATCTGCTATAGTAACCTTACCAATTGGTGAATCAACTGATAAAGGAGATTCTACTAGTTGCATATCTAAATAACAAACTTTTCCTTCAAAAAATTCATTTTTTTCATCTTCAACTATAACTTCTTTTTTAGTAATTCTTTTCCAATCGTTTCTTCTTAAATCTCTAAATCCAAAAGTTATACTATTATCTTTCAATTTTATTCTAGTAAGGTATTCTTCATCTGTTTCTCCAACTATAAAAGCTCCACAACCTAATTGAACTATTAATGAAGCAGGATTATTTTTATGAACAGATAAATATATTTCATCTTCTCTAATTATTTCTTTGCATTTTTCGATTGCTAAAAGAAGTCCTTGCTTAGCATAGCCTTTACCTCTATACTCAGGCAATATTCCATATCCTATATGACCTGCTCCTTTTCTTAAGAAATCATTTAAATAATGTCTTATTTTAAATAATCCTACTATCTTGCTATCATCCCATAAAAAGAAATAAGTATCTGGGACATATCCTTCAGGCAATTCTAAACCCTCAGAATTTTTTAACAATTTAGGAATTACTTGATTTACAAATTCATCCTTTGTAACATTATAATATTTATTTTCAAATCCATTCTCTTGAGCTGGCATGGACTTTATTGCTTTATATTCTTCTTCAATATCTTCAAAACATATTTTTTTTAAATAAAGCATACTATCAACTCCTACATATATTATACCATTAATTATATAAAATAAGGATGTCCACATTATAAATGTCGTCTACATCCTTATTTTACTTAAATTTTATTAGTATTACGTGGACAAGTTATAAAACTCGAACCAACTTACTAATTTTTAAATTTAAAGTTTTCCATTATTTTATATTATTTACCACAGCATTGTTTGTATTTTTTACCCGAACCGCAAGGACATAAACTATTTCTAGATATTTTAGAAGATTTTGCTTGAACTTTAACTGTATCTTTAGCTTCGTTTGTCATTTTTTTCTCGTTAGTTTCTTTTCTTTCTATATTTTGTCTAATTTCTGATTTTAATAAATAAATACTAACATCTTTATTAATTCTATTAATCAAAGCATCAAATAATTCATATCCTTCCATAGTATAAGCTTGAAGAGGATTTTGATTAGCATAACCACGAAGACCGATACCCTCACGTAATTGACTCATAGTACTAATATGTTCCATCCAATATTCATCAATTACCCTTAAAGTAATAGCTTTCTCAAATTCTTTAGCTACTTCTTCTGGAATATCTTTAAGTTTATCCTCATAATCACTAACCACATTTTGATAAATGTAATCAATTACTTCTTCTGGAGTTTTACCATTTACTTCTGATAAAACAATACGATGTTTTTTCAATAAATTCTCATTAGTAGCCTCAAGTATTTCATTATAATCGTTTTCAGTTAAACTACTAGTTTCAATTAATCTAGAATTAACCATAGTAGTAATATAATCCTTAAACAATTCTAAAGTAGATTCATGTATAGAATCACTATCTAATATTTGATTACGTTTTGCATACATAATCTCTCTTTGTGTATTCATAACATCATCATAATTTAAAAGTTGCTTTCTTATATCAAAATTGTTACCTTCAACCCTTTTTTGTGCTGTTTCAACAGATTTAGAAAACATTTTATTTCTTATAGCTTGTTCTCCTGTAAACCCAAGATTTTCTAACATACCACGATATTTATCGGAACCAAATCTAATCATCAAATCATCTTCAAAAGAAACATAAAATTGTGTAAAACCAGGATCTCCTTGACGTCCTGCACGACCTCTTAATTGGTTATCTATACGTCTAGATTCATGTCTTTCACTACCAATAACACATAAACCTCCAAGTTCTTTAACTCCCTCGCCTAATTTTATATCAGTACCACGACCAGCCATATTAGTAGCTATAGTAACAGCACCCTTTTCTCCTGCATGAGCAATAATTTCTGCCTCACGTGCATGATTTTTTGCGTTTAATACTTCATGTTTAATTTTTTTCTTATCCAACAATTTACTAATTAATTCACTAGTTTCAATTGCAATAGTACCTACTAATACAGGTTGTCCTGTTGCATGTCTTTTTTCTATTTCTTTAACAATTGCAGAAAACTTACCCGCTTTAGCAGGATATAACAAATCAGTAGCATCCTCTCTTATAACAGGCTTATTAGTAGGAATAGATATAACATACATATTATAAATATTTCTAAACTCTTCTTCTTCCGTTTTAGCAGTACCTGTCATACCAGATAACTTATTATACATTCTAAAATAATTTTGGAAAGTAATAGTAGCTAAAGTTTTAGTCTCTTTTTGAATAGTAACTCCCTCTTTAGCCTCAATTGCTTGATGTAGACCTTCAGAAAAAGCACGACCTTTCATAAGACGACCAGTAAACTGATCTACTATTACTACAGAATCATCTTCTACTACATAATCAACATCTTTTTTCATAGAATAATTAGCTTTTAATGCTTGAGATACATGATGAACCAAAGCAGTGTTTTCAATATCATATAAATTTTTTAACTTAAATCTCTCTTCACACTTTTTAGCGCCCTCATCTGTTAAATTAACAACTTTTGTCTTATCATCAATAATATAATCTTGATTTTCAGTTAGACTTTTTGCAAAACTATCTGCTTCAATATACAAATTAGCAGACTTCATAACCCCTCCAGATATAATTAAAGGAGTTCTTGCCTCATCAATTAAAATAGAGTCAACCTCATCTACAATACAATAATTAAGAGGTCTTTGAACACGATGTTCTTTTCTAACAACCATATTATCTCTTAAATAATCAAAACCAAGTTCATTATTAGTAGTATATAAAATATCACAATTATAAGCCTCTTGTTTTTCTTTAGGACGCAAACTTCTTAAATTAAGACCAACACTAAGCCCTAAAAACTTAAAAACTGCTCCCATCCATTCTGAATCACGAGTAGACAAAAACTCATTAACAGTAACAATATGTACACCCTTACCTGTTAACGCATTCAAATAAGCTGGAAGTACACTAGTAAGTGTTTTTCCCTCCCCTGTTTTCATTTCTGCAATATTACCATAATGAATTGCTAAACCGCCTAATAATTGACAATAAAAAGGCTTCATTCCAACAGTACGATAAGCAGCCTCTCTTGCAGTAGCAAAAGCTTCAATTAATATATCTTCTAATTCTGCACCATCAGAAAGTTTCTTCTTAAACTCATCAGTTTTTGCTTTTAAAGCTTCATCAGAAAGTTTAGAATACTCATCATCTAATTTATCTATCTCATCTGCAATTAACCCAAATCTTTTTAATTCTTTATATTCTGTATCAAATAATTTTCTAAATACATTTAACATTATCTCACCATCCATGCTATATTGTATCAAATTTTAATAAAAAAAACTAGTATTAAGTATATTTTTAATAATAAATATAGTATAATTAGATAAGGTGAAAACATGAAATATATAAAATTAATATTAATACTTTTACTATTTATTCCAATAAATATCAAAGCTCAAGATCTTGAACTAAATTCAAAATACGCTTTGTTGTACAATATAGATACAAATGAAATATTAATGGAAAAAAATAGTAATCAAAAAACCGCGATTGCTAGTCTTACTAAAATAATGACAACAATTGTAGCAATAGAAAATATCAATAACATAAAAGAAGTAGTAACAATACCAGAATACGCTTTAGAAAATTTAATAGAACTAGAAGCATCAGTAGCAGGCTTTGAAGTTGATCAAGAAGTAACATATGAAGACTTATTATATGCAATAATGCTACCATCAGGAGCAGATGCCGCTAAAACTGTTGCATACCATATAGCGGGAAATGAAGAAAATTTTGTTAAACTTATGAATGAAAAAGCACAAAAACTAGAATTAAAAGATACAAAATATTATGATACAACAGGACTTGATGATAATAATTATTCAACTGTATCAGATATTGCTAAATTACTTAAATATTGTCTTAATAATGAAACTTTTTATAAAATATTTACCACTCAAGAATATACAACCACCAGTGGAATAAAACTAGAAAGTACACTAAATTATTATACTAAAAAGTATTTTACAAACAAATACATATATGGATCTAAAACAGGATTTACTGATATAGCAGGTTATTGTCTAGCATCAATAGCCAAAGATAATCAAAATAATCATTTAATTCTAATTACCTTAAAAGCTCCCACTGATAATAAATATCCATATCATTTTACTGATGCATATAATACATACGAATATTATTTTAATAACTATCACAAATTAAATATTTATAATAAAAATAATACTATATATTCAATAAAAACTAAATATTCAACAGAAGATACATATGAAATAAAAACTAATAATACTTTAGATAAATATGTAGAAAATAATATAACTAAAAATAATATAAAAATAAAATATGATGGTATAGATACAGTAACACCTTTTACTCAAAAAGGAAAAATTGGAACAATAACTATATATCTAGATAATGAAAAAATACAAACAATGGATATAAATTACGATGGAAGCTTATCTAAATCAATTCCTAAATTAATAAAAGAATATACTATATTTATAGTTCCTTTTATAATAATTTTAATACTAATATTATTAACAATCAAAAAAAAGAAACATTAATCTGTTTCTATAATACCATAATTTCCATCTTTTCTTTTATATACAACATTAATTGAATTAGTATTCATATCTTTGTATACAAAGAAATTATGAGCTAAAAGTTCCATTTCTAAAATAGCTTCTTCTTCATCCATTGGTTTAGTACTAATGGTTTTTCTTTTAACTATTTTATTATTGTCTTCTTCTATAATTTCATTATCTTCATATTCAAAATTAAATTGTTTAAATTTGTTATTTGACATATTTTGGTTTTTTAATTTAGTTTTATTTTTTCTAATTTGTCTTTCTAATTTATCAATAACTAAATCTATCGCAGCATACAAATCATCATGTTCTTCTTCACTTCTTAAAATTAAATTATCCATAAAAATAGTTACTTCTATAATTTGTCTATTGCCTCTTACTTTAATAACAACATTAGTATCAATATTCTCATCCTTAAAATATTTATCTAATTTTCCTATTTTAAGTTTAACATAATCACTAATTGCATCAGTAACCATAATCTTATCTCCACGTATATTAAATTTCATTGTATCATCTCCTTTTAAATATTATATCATTTTCTTAACTATTTTTAAAGTACTTTATCATTTTATCTTTATTTTTATATCATAAATATTTGATACTTCACTTCTAATAATAGATAAACTATTTCTTAGTATTTGACCCACTCTTGATCTAGAAATATGATAAACTTCCGCTATTTGTTTTTCTGTATATCCGTTTTTAAAATAAAGCATCAGCATATCTTTATCACGAGCAGGTAACTTATCAACTAAAGATAAAACAGTATGTATTAATTCTTTATCTTCATAATCTCTAACTATATTAGTTTTATTATCAACTAAAGATTTAAAAAAAGTATCAGAAGTAACATTAGAAGTAAATTTATGAGTATTATCATCAACTTTTTTATTAGAATTAATAAACTTTAAAATACTATTAATAATACAAGTACAAGCATATGTAGAAAAATTAATATCTTTATTTATATCAAAAGAATCAACTGCTTTTATTAATCCAATTAAACCAACACTAACTAATTCTTTTTTATCATAAGAATTATAATAAAAATTATTACTAACTAACTTTAAAACAAGCTTTATGTTATGATGTACAATTTTATTGCGAAAATTAACGTCTGTTTTTGCATGTTTAAAACAAAACATTAGCTCTTCATTTGATAGTACATCAGGTAAATTTTCTTCAATAAATAATCTTTCACTCAATATACATTCCCCCTTGTTAAGTATAATATATCAAAAATAAAAAAAAAGCAACTATTTGTTACTTTTATATTCTAAACAAATTTTATCTAATTCTAAAATTAAATTATCTGTTTGTTGCCAACTAGTAAGCCTTGCACCAGAAGCATATTTATGTCCTCCACCACCAAAGCGACTAGCAATATCATTAATAATAGGACCATTTGATCTAATATTAGCTCTTATTAAATTGCTCTTAATATCTTCAGAGAAAAAAACCCAAATAACAATATCTTTAACAAACTTTAACTCATTAATCATATTACCAGGACTAGCAGAATCAACACCATATTCTTTTAATAAATCCTCATCTATTTTAATGTATGCAACACCATTTTCAGTTAAAGTTAAATTTTGAAAAATATATCCTTGAAATTTTATTTCTTCAATTGGTCTAGTATACAAAGGAGCATAAACTTTAGTAAAATCTAGTTTAGTAAGTTTTAATAATTTAGTTACCAACTCAAAAGTTTTAACAGAAGTGTAATCATGTAAAAATCTATCTGTATCAGAAATTATACCAGTATATAATTTTTCTGCAACTGAAGTAGAAATATGAATATTTAAACTTAAAAACATCTCAAGTAAAATTTGACAAGTACTAGAAGCAGTATCATCAATAAGTTCAATATCTGCATAAGCTTCTACAAAAGGATGATGATCAATTTTAATAATATAATCATAATCTTTAAGATTTACTCCATCTATTCTTTTAATATCAGGAGTATCTAAAACAATTAACATTGTATTAGACATATTATCTTCTAATTTGTCTAAAGTACCTAAATGTTTAAACCTACTAGCGGGATTTCCTAAAGCATAAATATTTTTTCTTCTAAATTTATCTCTTAAAATATCTCTTAATGCAAGTTGTGCTCCTAGAGCATCAGGATCAGGACCTGTATGTCTAACAATTACAATATTATTATATTTCTTTATTTGCTTAAATATTTGCTTAAACAAACTACTCATATTATCCTTGTACTAACTCGTAAGTATCTCTTGCAATCATAACTTCTTCATCAGTAGGAATTACATAACATGCTACTTTAGAATCATCAGTGCTAATTTTTACTACTTCTCCACGGCTTTCATTAGCTTTTTTATCTAATTTTACTCCAAGGCACTCAATTTTTTTCATAATGTTTTCCCTAACATTAACGGCATTTTCTCCAATACCTCCTGCAAAACAAATAACATCAGCACCTTTTAAAGATACAAAGTAATTAGATAAATATCTAATAATTTTACCTTCATAAATTTCCTCTGCTAAAATACAACGACTATCTCCTTTTTCAATTCCTGCACTTATATCTCTAGAATCACTGCTTTTTCCACTTACTCCTAAAAAACCACTTCTTTTATTCAAATCATCAATAATCTCTTCTATACTCTTTCCACTTTTACGCATAACATATGGAATAATATTCAAATCAATTCCACCACTTCTAGTTCCCATCATTAAACCAGCATTAGGAGTAAATCCTAAACTAGTATCAATTGCCTTACCAGAATCAATCGCAGCCAAACTACCACCATTTCCTAAATGACAACTAATAACTTTTAAATCCTTTCTACCAAGAATTTCTTCTATTTTAGAATTTATATAACGATGACTTGTTCCATGAAAGCCATATTTTCTAACTCCATATTGAGTATACCATTCATATGGAACTGGATAAATATAAGCAGATGGAGGTAATGTTTGTAAAAATGCTGTATCAAATACTGCTACATTTTTAACATGAGGTAAAAGTTTTTCAAAAGTATTAATACCAACCAAATTAGCAGGATTATGTAAAGGAGCTAAATCAGATAATTCCTCTATAGTCTTCTTTACATCCTCATCTATTAAAACAGATTTTGTATATTTTTCACCACCATGTACAACACGATGTCCTACAGCTTCTATTTCTTCAAATGAACTAATAACTTTATTAGCAATTAACTCTTCTAATAAAGTATTAACTGCTACTTCATGTGTAGGTAAATCCTTTTCTTTCTTTATTTTTTCTCCATTAACTTTAATAGTATAAAAACTACCATCAATTCCTATACGTTCAAAAACGCCACTAACTAGAACTTCTTCTTTTGGCATATTATATGCTCTAAATTTTAAAGAAGAACTTCCTGCATTAACTGATAAAACTATCATTATATCACCCTTTCATTTCATAATAATTATAACACATTAAATAAATTTTGCTACATTTTATTGCATTTCATTCATAATTGCAGGTAAAATTTGTTTTTTACGAGAAATTATTTTATCTAAATAAGATAACTGATGTATATCTTTTATATTAAATGCTGATTTTAATATCGATTGAGCATTTTTACTATATAACACATAAGTTCCATTTTTTAATATATCAGTAACATATAAATTTATAAAATAATAATCATTTTCCTCACACAACTTATCTAACATACTAACATATTCATCAACTCTATCTTCTACTTCTTCAATATTAGTAGTCATAATTTGACCTAAACCTATACGCTTATTATCTACAGTATAAGTTTTAAAATCAGTATATAATATTTCTTCTAAAGTCTTACCTTTTAAAGAAGTACCAGCTTTTATCATATCAAATCCATACTTCTTATAATCAACTTTAGCTATCTTACTAAGCTTTTTAACAACATCAATATCAATATCCGTAGTAGTAGGAGAAGTTAAAATCAAAGTATCAGATAAAATACCAGATAACATTAAACCCGCAATATGTTTAGGAATAGTAACACCTGCTTCTTTATATAACATATAAATAATAGTATTAGTACTACCTACAGGCATATTACGAAAAGCAATTGGCATATTAGTACCAATAGAACCAATATTATGATGATCTATAATTTCTAATATATTAGCCTCTTCTAAACCAATAGCACTTTGTTCATAAGAATTATGATCTACTAATATTACATTTTTCTTATTACCATAACCTACATCAGAAAACCTCAAAATACCTAAACATTGTTCATTTTTACCTAAAACAGGATAATAACTATATCGAGTTTTATTAGCAATTTTAATAAATTCATTCAAATCTTCATTCTCATCAATACATAAAACTGAATTATCTCTAATAATAGACTTAACACAATTACAAAGATTAAATATTTTAGAAGTTTGTAACGTACTCAAAGAAGTAGTAATAATATTAACCTTATTCTTACGTGCTAATTTCAAATGCTCATTTTTAATCTGATGATTTCCAGTAATAACAATAAGTTTGACTTTACTCTCAATAGCGTATTCAATAATACTATGACGATCACCTACAATTAAAACATTATCGGAACCAAGATTAACCTCTTCAATAAAAGTCGCACTTCTAAAACCTGCTACTATAAGGTTACCTTGAATTACATCATCATATTTTAAAATACTATTACCATCAATAACATTAATAATATTATTATATAAAGCATCTACTCTATCATAATCACAAGAAAACTGCTCTTTAGCAATATCTTTCATACTAACAATACCTAACATCTTCTTATCTTTATTAACAACAGGTATTTTACTAATTCCCGCTTTTTCCATTTTATAATAAGAACTATAAATTGAATCAGCCTCATGAATAGTATAATTTTTAGTATATTTTAAATCCTTTACCTTAATCTTAACATCATTTAAGAAAATAGGTTCTTTTTCCTCAAAATAATCAAGAGCATATTTAGTCTCTAAATTAACAGAACTAAGAACCGCTGGTATTGCATTAATTCCTTGTTTATTTTTTAAATAAGCAAGAGAAATAGCGGCACTAACACTATCAGTATCGGGATTACGATGACCAAAAACATATACTTTTTCTTTTTTTCTCATAGTATCTTCCTTTCTAAATTCTGTATTATAACACCACCATAAATATTTTGCAATTATTTAGTGAAACTACAACAATATTTTACTACATTTTACTAACTTTTTTCAAAAAAAAACACTAATTTACAATTTTTAATTTAATTTATTGTCAAATAAAATCATAAATGATATAATTAAAAAGACAAATGAAAAGGTGGTAGTATATGAAAAAAAGAAGAAAATTAAATGTTCAAAAAACATTTTGTACTATAAGTGCAGGCTTTATACTTGCTTGTGCAATATTTTATGGTTTTCGCTTTTTATCTCTTTATTTAGATAATAAAAAATCACTTGAAAGTAAAGAAGATACATTAGCAAAAACAATTATAACTAATAATAATGAAGATGAAGATTTTAAAAATATAAACGAAGAATATTATTTTAATGGAAAAGTAGAAGACAATTATGTTCTATATTCTAATTTATTATGGAGAATAGTAAAAGTAAATAAAGATAATACTATAAAATTAATATCAGAAGACAATATATCATATTTAGCATTCGATGAAGAAGTTGATAGTTTTAATAATTCTTATATAAGTAAATGGTTAAATACTGATGTATTAACTAATCAAATTGATAAAAGTGCTCTTACATATAATCCAATATGTACTGATAACATAGAAGAAGCTAGTAATAAAGAATGCTCTAATTATAATAATGAGCTTAACATCGGACTTTTATCTGTATCTGATTATATTAATGCAGGAGCAGAGGAATCTTATCTAAATAATGAAAAATTTTATTATTTATCATCAATTAATGATAATGAAGTATGGTATGTTACATCAAGAGGAAAATTAACTAGTTCTACTCCAGATAAATTATATGGAATAAGACCTACAATTACATTAAAAGCTAATACATTATACACTACTGGTAATGGAACTAAAGATAATCCATATATAATTAATAGTAATAATTACTTTGGAAGTTATGTTAAACTAGGTAGTGATATATGGAGAGTATATGAAATAGATGGAGATATTTTAAAATTATCATTAAATGATTACTTAAAAGTAGATAATGAAATATTTAGTCATATTTATTCTAATGAAAATTATTATCACAACGATACTAATTATGGTTCAATTGCCTTTTATTTGAATCAAACTTATATAAATACACTAGATTATAAAAATGATCTAATACAAACAAAATGGGCAAATGGTCTATTAAGCTCTAATTATAATTACGAAAATTGTCTAAATACCACGATAGATAGTAAAATAGCTTTATTAAGTATTGGAAATATAATGTTAAATGATGAATTAAACAATTATTTCATCATGAGTGGTGATAGTGAAGATGAAGAATGTGTTTATGAAATAAAAGAAAATGGATCATTAAGTAAAATAAATGTAAGAAGTGAAGCTTATGTTGTTCCTACTATCGCAATATCAAAAGAAATATTAACTAAAGGAAAAGGTACTAGTAATGAGCCTTACGAAGTGGAGTGAAAAAATGAATAATAAGGTTAAGAAAAAAGGAATTTATAAAACAACAATTCTATTTATAATATTAGATATAATAGTATTTGGATGTTTCTTTATGATGTATGGTCCATTTGATTATGTTAGAAATTTATATGTAACAACTGCAATGAAAACTATGGAACATAAATATTTAGCAAAAGTATTTTATAGTGATGAAACGATAGAAAAAATAATGAATAGCAATTATTTTATAGCAATTGAAGAAGATGCTAATATAGATGATGTTGTAATTGATACTAGTGAAAAAGATTCATATAAAGACAAATATGAAGAAGAATTATTTACAAGAGAAAATGGTAATGATTTATACAAAGTAATTGATATTGAAGTAGGAAATTCAAAAGGATACTTAATTGCAATATATGATCCTACTAAAGTAGAACTAATTCACACTAAACAATTTAATGTTGGAACATATGGAGAAAGAGTTGTTACCATGTGTGATAGATATAATGATGCAGTATGTATAAATGGTGGTGGCTTTGTAGATAATGGATATGGTTCTGATATTCCAATAGGTTATGTAATAAAAGATAATGAAATAATATGGACTCCAGAACAAGGAAATAATTATCGCGATAATATTATTGGTATGACAAATGATGGAAAATTAAAATTAATGGCAAATGCAACAGGACAAGAAGCACTAGATGCGGATGTAAAAGATGGTATGGTATTTGGACCTTTCCTAATTGTAAATGGTAAAGAACTAGAAATAGTAGGAGATCCTTGGGGGAAATCACCACGTGTTGCAATTGCACAAAGAAAAGATGGATTAATGATGTTTCTTGTAATAGATGGTAGAAATTACATTGATGGAGCATCACTTAGAGATGTAGTGGAAGTTTTAAAAAGATATGGAGCTTATAATGCCGCTAATCTTGATGGTGGACAATCTTCTTCACTAGTAGTAAATGGAGAATTAATAAACAATCCACCAGCCGAAGCTAAAAGAACTAATGGAAGATATGTAGTAACAGGATGGGGACTAAAAAGATAGAAAGTGAGAAATATGAATAGAAGAAGAAAAAGAAGAAAATTAAAAATTAAAAATATTATTATTGCTATAATAATTCTTATTGTACTTATAATAGGAACCATACTAATAATAAATAAAATAACTAACAAAAACAACGACACTAAAAAACCTACTACCATAGAAGAAGAAAAAGAAGAAAATTATTCTCTATCTATGATAATGGCTGGAGATAATTTAATACACTCTAGTATATATAAAGACGCCACAACTTCTACTGGTGAATATGATTTTAAACCAATGTATTCATTACTAAAACCAATTGTAGAAAAATATGATATTGCCTATTATAATCAAGAAACAATTCTTGGAGGAAAAGAACTAGGAGTAAGTGATTATCCTGCTTTCAATTCTCCACAAGAAGTTGGAGATGCAATGATAGATGCTGGATTTAATTTAGTTTCACTTGCTACTAATCACACTATTGATTCTGGAGAAGAAGCAATACTAAAATCAAGAGAATATTGGAATAATCAAAAAGATGTACTTGCAGTAGGAAGTTATTCTAGTTTTGAAGAAAAAGAAAAAGAAAATATAGTTACTAAAAATAATATAACATACACTATGTTAAACTATACGTATGGTACTAATGGAATAAATGTTCCTGAAAATAAAGAATATTTAGTAAATGTTTGGCCAACAGATTTAACGTTAAATGATGTAGAAAACGATACTGAATATCAAAACTATAAAGAACAAGTAAAAAAAGATATCGAAAAAGTAAGAGATAAAGTAGACGTTTTAATAGTAGCAATGCACTGGGGTGTTGAATATACACATGAACCTACTGCATATCAAACTGATATGGCAAACTATTTAGCAAGTTTAGATGTAGATATAATAATTGGTACACATCCTCATGTTATACAACCAATAACATGGATTGATGATACATTAGTAATATATTCACTTGGTAATTTAATATCAGCTCAATATCAAGATGATAATTATAATAAAATGGTAGGACTATTAACAAGTTTAGAAATAAATAAAACAGTAAAAGGCGATACATCAAAAATAACGATAAATAATATCAACAATGAACTAATATATACATATTATAGTAATTGGAGAAATTTCAAAGTAATACCTTTTTCTAACAGTGAAATAGCAAAATATCTTCCAGATTATCAATCAGTATATAATACATATAAAGATATAGTTTTAGAATATGATAATACATTAGGTATAGAAAATTGTTATCAATGTAATTAAAGAATCTTAAGTAAAATTAAGATTCTTTAATTTATTTATTCTAATTGTATCTTTGCCACTTAAAATAGCATCAATAATAATATTTTCTAATTTACTAGATATAACTTTATCTAACTTTCTTGCACCAAAATCTTTATATTCAGATAGTTCTACTAATTCCTTTATAACATTTTTATTAATAAAAATCTTAATATTACTATATTTATTCTTTAACTTTTTAATTTTATTTTCAATAATTTTAATTATATCTTCTTCTAATAAATTATTAAAAACAATAATATCATCAATTCTATTAATAAAAGCTTTTCTAAATTCCCCTTTTAAAGTAGAAATAGCACTAGCAACATTAGAATTATTAAAACCTACAACATTATTCTCAAAACCAACATTAGAAGTAAGTAAAATAATACAATTATCAAATCTAACTTTTATTCCTTTAGAATTTTTAATATATCCCTCATCTAAAATTTGATAAAACAAATTAATAACACTTGGATGAGCTTTATCTATCTCATCTAATAAAATAACACTATAAGGTTTATTTCTAACTTCTTCTAACACATTTGTATTATCATCATATCCTACATATCCTGCAGAAGAACCAATAATCTTATTAACTGCAGTTACATCAGAAAATTCTGACATATCTAATCTAATAAAATTTTGAGCTCCAACCATTGCAGTAGCATAAGTTTTAGAAATCAAGCTCTTACCAACGCCACTTCCTCCTACAAACATAATAGAATAACAACCTCTATCTTTATAACCTAATTTAATTTTTTTAGTAATATTAAGTAAACTATCAATTACATGATTTTGACCAATAATATTATTTTTTAACTTTTCTTTAATTTCTTCTATAATCTTAACATTATCTTGTAAAATTTCATAAACAGGAATTTTAGTTTTTCTATAAATAACATCTGCTACATCATTAATAGTAACAGTTTTAACATTACTACAATTAGTAGTATTAAGTAAATTATTTAACTTATTATTAAGTTCCATTTCTTTTTTTCTACATAAATAAGCTTTATCTATTTTATTTTCAATAATATAAGTATTCTTATTTTTAATAACATCTTTTAATTGAACTTTAATATTATTTAACTCATCATTATTAGAAGAAGATATTAAACTAACCATAGAACATGTCTCATCTAATATATCAATAGATTTATCTGGTTGATTTCTATCATATACATAACGATCAGATAAATAAATAATTTTATCTAAAATATCATCATCTATTTTAACTTTATGAAATTTTTCATAAATTGGTCTTAACTTAAATAATATTTCTCTAGTTTTATCTAAACTAGGTTCTTCAACAATAACTTTTTGAAAACGTCTATCTAAAGCAGAATCTTTTTCAATAAACTTTTTATACTCTAATATTGTAGTAGCGCCTATACATCTAATTTTTCCACGTGCTAAAGCTGGTTTTAAAATATTAGAAGCATCAATTGCTCCCTCCGCACCTCCTGCTCCTACTAAAGTATGAATTTCATCAATAAATAAAATAATATCATCGTTTTCTTCTATTTCTTTTAAAATTTTCTTCATTCTTTCTTCAAACTCTCCTCGATATTTAGTACCTGCTACTGCACTAGCCATATCAAGAGAAATTATTTTCTTATTTAATAAATTACTAGGAACTTTATTATTAACAATTAAACGACTAACTTCTTCAACAATAGCAGTTTTACCAACCCCTGCTTCTCCAATTAAAATGGGATTATTTTTAGTTCTTCGACACAATATTTCTAATACTCTTTTTATCTCTTCATCTCGTCCAATAACAGGATCAAGTTCATTATTTTTTGCTTTTTCTGTCAAATTTAAACCTAATTCTTCAATAACTAATTTCTTTTTTTTATTTTTCTTTATCTTTTTTATTAATTTATAAGAAAAATCATCATACATTTCTTCTAAATCTAAATTAAGTGCTAAAAAAATTCTAATAGCAATACCCTCGCCTTCTTCTAATAAAGAAGAAAATAAATGTTCTAAAGTAACTTCACCATCATTATTTTCTTTAGCATCAACGATTGCATTTTCAATTATTTTTTTCAAAAGAGGAGTATATAAAAATAATTTATTTTCTTTATTACCAATACCTATTGCCTTAATAATTTCTTCTCTAAATTTATTATAATCTAAACCATAACTATTAAGTCTTTTAGCTAAATTACTATTACTATTTAATATAGATAAAACTAAATGCTCACTGCCAATATAAGGATGTTTTAAATTACTCATCTCTAATTTAGCATTATTTAATACAATTTGTGCCTCTTCATTAAAATTTCCTAACATATTCAATCCCCTTTCTATATATTCTATGTATATAATGTGTAATTTTTTCAATTTTAAAACAAATAAAAAAAGACTATTTTTTCAAGTCTTAAATTATTAATTATCGTCAGAGAAAAAATCATCAAAAAACGCATCATCAGTAGTCTCATCATCGTATACTTTTTTCTCTTCATAAACTTCAGTATCACGATTAGGATTAACCACAATATTAGAATTATTTGCTTCTTTTTCTCTTTGTTCTTCTGCTTCTAATTCCGCTATTTTAGCATCAATTCGCTTAACTAAATCATCAACATTAAAACTATCAGATACACTAGGCATTACTGGAGGTATCATAGAAGAAAACATATTAGAACCAAGTATATCATCATCATTATTATCTGCTAGTATTTCTGCCATTTTTTCTTTCTTTTTAGCTTTTACAAATTCCCTAATTTCAAATAATTTAACTTCTTTTTTACTACGAATAGGATAAGTAGCCTTTTCATATTTTCTACCCCAATTAATGTCAAAATCAGGCTTAAATTTAGTTTTAAAAGGCATCTTACGCATCTTTAATATAATAATCTCAAATTTACTTAATCTTTGTAAATCACTAACAGTAACAAGAGGTGTAGAAGCAGTTTTATCTTTATCTTTTGATTTAACTTCACCACACATTTTACTAATTTCTTCAAGAGCGGCAAGTTCATTACTAATCAAATACATAATATTACAATTACCTTTAATTGTCTCAGCATTTTCTTTACCATATACTTGAGTTAATTGAGCATAGTTTTGAATAATAAAATTAAATCTTATATGTCTACTACGTGCAGCAGTTACCATAGTAGTAACATCCTTAAGCGGAGGCATATTAGCAAACTCATCCAAAATAAAGTTTGTACGATAAGGAAGATGTCCTCCAGATTCTTGAGCTACATCAATTAAAGTTTCATAACACTGTTTAATAAAAATTGTTGCAAGTGGATGAAGAGTCTTTTTCTCATCTTGGACAATCATAAATACTGCAGTTTTTTTTCTACCAATATCACTCATCTCAAAATCACTATGACTTAACATTTCTGATAAATTATCACGAGAAGAAAATAACTTTACTTTTTGTTTAAAAGTAGATAAAATACCACCTTTAGTATCTTCTGGAGCATAAACAGTACCAGAAGCATTTACATAAGCAGGTCTAGAAGGATCCTTCATATTAAAATATTCTTTAATGTAATTATTATTTGGTCCTCCAAATCTCTCTTCTCCTAAACTTGACATCAAATTCATACTATTCAAATTAATTTCTTCAGGATTAGCATCTTCAAAAAGCCCTAATGCTAAACCAGTAAAATAATCTGCACCAGATTTTTCCCAAAACGGATCATTGCTTCCACTTTTCTCATCATATAAAATATTTAAAGCTAAATCTTCTAGTAATTCAATTGCTTTATCAGCATTACCTTGTTGATATAATTCATAAGGTAAATACATAGGATTCCATGCATTACCTCGTTGAGGATCACGAAAGTTAAGTAAAATAACATTATATCCTTTTTCTTTTAATAAATTACCAGTTTCTTCATATAACTCGCCTTTTGGATCAGTTACAATCATTGACTCTCCTGCTTTAGCCAAAATCTTAATCATTGGCTTAGCAACAATAACAGTTTTACCAGAACCAGTCGCTCCAACTACTAAACTATGTTCTTCTCCATTATCAACCCATATTTTCTTACCATCACTAATCATTGGTATACCTGCATATTCAACAGTATCTGCACTAGGATCGATTTCTTTTAAAACCTCTTTCATTTCCCTATCTTTACACCATCTAGAATATCCTTTATCTTTCTTGCCCGCTACAAAGCCAAAACCTTTCTCACGATCAAAAAAATAAGAACTAACTGCAGTAAAAATACCTACTAAAGCTAATATAAATAAAGTTAAAGTAGAACCAATAAATCGCGGAGTAAAAGCCGCAAATGGTAATAATCCATAAAATTCACCTTTAGTAGCTAAAGAATTAGCATTTAAAACTCCAATTGCACACATATATAATAAAAAGAAACAAAACGCTATAAATATAGCAACATCTCTAGGCTCTGCTCTAAATTTCATATCACACCTCCCGAGAAATAATCCAAAAATATTATAACATATATAACATAAAAACTGCAACAAAATTTATATTATTTTTTAGTATTATGATATAATAATCTAGGTGATTTTATGATTCTAAATGTAAGTGGTAGAACAGACATTGTAGCATTTTATACTAAGTGGTTTATAAATAGATATAAAGAAGGATATGTAGATGTAAGAAATCCATATTATCCTAAAAATATAAGTCGTATATATTTTAAAGATGTAGATGCAATAGTTTTTTGTACTAAAAACCCAACACCAATATTAAAATATTTAAAACTAATAGACAAACCAATTATATTTCACATAACTATAACTGCTTATCATAAAGATATAGAACCAAATGTAGAAAATAAAAATAATATAATTAATAGTATTAAAAAACTATCAAAAATAATAGATAAAGAATACATATACATAAGATATGATCCTATATTTATAAATAATAAATATAACATAAATTATCATATAAAAGCTTTTAATAAATTATGTAATCTTTTAAATGGATATGTAAAACACATAATAATATCTTTTTTAGATGAATATAAAAATGTTAAGAAAAATTATAAATACTTAAATTATCAAAAAATAGATATTCCAAAAATTGCTAAAAACTTCTCAAAAATAGCAAAAAAAAATAATATGACAATACAAACATGTGCTGAAGAAGAACTAAAAGAATATGGATTTATATTAAATGCATGTGTATCAGAACAACTAGCATATAAAATAACAGGAAAAAAATACAAAAAATGGAAATCAAGACCATGTAATTGTGTTGAATTAGTAGATATTGGAGTATATAATACTTGTAGACATTTTTGTAAATACTGCTATGCAAATTATGATGAAAAACAAGTAGAAGAAAACATAAAAAAACATGATATATCTTCTTCTTTACTAATAGGTAAAATAGAAAAAGATGATATCATTAAAATAAGAAAATAAAAATATGAGGTAATTATTGACTTACTCTCATATCATTTGCCGTGGTTACGTTAATAGCTTGTAATCCTTTTGGCGTTTCAATCAAATCAAAAGAAACTTCTTGCCCTTCTGATAAAGATCTATATCCGTCTTGCTTAATAGCACTATAGTGGACAAATATATCTTCACCATTAGGATAATCAATAAAGCCATAACCTTTTTCATTGTTAAACCACTTTACAAATCCATTCACTCTGTACACCTCGCAATCTAAAACAAACTATTATTTATCTCTTGCAAGATAATCATATCACAAATTATAAAAATAAATAACTTTGCTTCCTTAAACGCAACTTTGAATTCTCTTTATAAAAATAAATTTAAAAAAAGATGAATTTAATCCATCTTTATACCAAAAATTTCTAAAATATGATCAAGCATATCATTATTATCATAAAATATTTCAATCTTTTTATTAGTAACTTTTACTTTTGTATCTAACTTATCACGAAGTTCTTTTTGAACATAATAATAATTATCATCAACAGTTTTTTTCTTTATTTCTTTTTTTCTTTTAACATTAGGATCACTAGTCATAAGTTCTAAATCCCTAACACTTAAATCATTATCAATAACTTTATTAGCTAACTCTATTATAAGTTTATCATCATCTAATTTACTTAAAATACGAGCATGTCCCATTGTTAACTTGTTATCTAGTATTAAGTTTTGAACTTCTTTTGGTAATCTTAAAAGTCCCAAAATATTAGTAACATGTGATCTACTTTTACCAAGTTTATGCGCTAAATCTTCTTGTTTAATATTAGAATTATCAATAATATCTTTATAAGCCCAAGCAAGCTCAATGGCACTTAAATCTTCTCTTTGTAAGTTTTCAAGTAGTGCTATTTCTCTCATTTGTTCATCAGTCATATTCTTAACAATCGCAGGAATTGTTTTTAAACCCGCTAGTTTAGTGGCACGTAATCTTCTTTCTCCTGCAATTAAATCATAACCTTTAATACTTTTCTTAACAATAATAGGTTGAAATATACCATATGTTTTAATAGATTGAGCCAATTCATCTAAAGATGTTTGATCGAAGTTTTTACGAGGTTGATATGGATTAGATCTAATTTCATCAACATTTATTTCTTTAATATCACTTTCTTTACTCTCTTCAATTACTTTATTTTCAAATGAATCAAAATCTAATACTTCACTAGAAAATAATTGTTCTAACCCCCTACCCAATGCTTTTTTCTTCTGTTCCATTACGTTCAATGACCTCCTTTGCTAAATTCAAATAAGCTAATGTTCCTCTACTTCTAGGTTCATATTCCAAAATTGGCTTTCCATGTGATGGAGCCTCTGCTAATCTAATTAATCTAGGAATAATTGTATCATAAACTCTTTCTTTAAAGAAATTACGAATGCTCTCTATTACTTCTAATCCTAAATTAGTATTAGCAGTTAACATTGTAAGTAAAACGCCTTCAATATCTAAATTAGGATTTACTTTCTTTTGTGCTAACATAATAGTATTAATAAGTTGCATAATACCCTCAAGTGCAAAATACTCACATTGTACAGGAATTAAAACAGAATCAGCAGCGGCTAAAGCATTTGTAGTTAAAATTCCCAAAGATGGAGGACAATCAATAATAATATAATCGAACTTATCTTTTACCTTATACAACTCTTCTTTCAATCTCGCAATACGACTAAATTCCTCATTTTTTTCTTTATGAGATCTCTCAAGTTCAATAAGTTCCATATCAACTCCCGCTAAATTTAAGTAAGCAGGAATTAAATATAAATTTTTACTTCTAGTTTTAATAATCGCTTTGTCAATTTCAGCTTTTTCAACCATTACTTCATAAATACTAGTCTTAATATCCCCACGTTCCATTCCAACACCAGTAGTGGCATTTCCTTGAGGATCTAAATCTACTAGTAATACTTTTTTATTCAAAATTCCTAAAGATGCAGATAAATTAATACTAGTTGTAGTTTTTCCTACTCCACCTTTTTGATTAACAATTGCAATTATTTTTCCCATATTTTCACCTTATTCCTACAAATAATATTGTAACATTATTATAACATTTTATCAACAAAATTACATGTTTTTATAGTAATTTTATAATTATACAAAATAATTTTAATAACAAATTACAAATAAAAAATCTATATATTGTATTTTATATAGATTTATAATCATATATTACTCCAAACTTAATATATAACTTATCTCCGGACAGTTTTTTATTTTATAAAATATAGTGTTAAGATACCCCTAACACTATTTAATTAACTACAATTGATAAAACGATCAATTTATACTACAATCATAATAACAGAAAAAATACAAGAAAGTAGTTGATCGTTTTATGTCTAAATTATATAACATTCAAAAAGAAATTACAACACAAATTGCTAAATTTCTTCAAAATTCAATTCCTAACATAAGAAAAACTGCTTCTGAATTATTTTCTTACCAATGTCATTCTGCTTTTTATTGTGATGCTTATTTATATTCA
>CALVVX010000016.1 GCA_944364015.1 uncultured Bacilli bacterium
TTATACATATAATGCAGGCTCTGCAGGAAGTAACTTTAGTTATAGTAGTACAACAGCTAAATATATAGATACATATGCCTATGGAACAAGCTACACTGATCAAACAGCATATAATAGAGCAAGGTTAGGAGATGCAACAGGAGAGGTAGTATCATCTAGTAATTATGCATGGTATAACGATTACGCGGTTTTCGTCGTCTCGTCTTACCCGAGGTTCTTTCGTGGTGGTTACTATAGCGATGGCCCTTACGCGGGCGTGTTCGACTTCTACAGCAACAACGGTGGTGCTAGCGCTAACTTTTCGGCTCGTGCGGCTCTTCTAGCTTTATAACAACTATTACTTATAGTAATATATTTGTTGTATTATATCTTATTAATTTAATTGTATTTATAAAAAATATAATATTTGTATTGACATTTATATCTATAAAATATATTGCATTATGTTAACTATTGTGATAAACTAAAGTATATGAGTAGAAAATAAAAGAGTGTGATTATATGGAGATTAAAAAGAGTTATTTAGTGATACTTAGTATATTTAGTTTGATTATTTTGGCTGTTTATTCTACATATGCAATGTTTAGTGTTAGTGTGGAGACAGATGATTTTGTTAATTTGTCTGCTTCTAATTTACCTCTTGATTCTCATATGATTGAGTATGAGAGGATTACTGTATCAGCTTATGATAGTAAGACTATAGATTTTAATATTAATAATAATACTGATAGTAGTTTATATTATGGTGCTTGGTATGAGATGGTTCAGCCTAATGTTATTAATGATAGTATTGTTATTGCTAAATCTTCTGATAGTGAGAGTGAATCTTTTGGTAGTATTGGTTCTAATGATTCTAAAAGGTTGAAGTTGGTTGTTAATAATGATACTAATAGTGATATTATTATTAATATTGGTGTTGCTCATAGTGAGACTTCTAGTTTGAATTTACCTACTAATAGGGAGTTGATAACTGAAGTTTATGAGGCTTGTAAGCTTATGACTATTACTAAAGATAATAGTGGCGCTAATGCTCCGAAATTAGCGGATAATATGATACCTGTAGTTTATGATAATTGTCAGATGGTTTGGAAGAAAGCTGATGTTAATGGTGCATGGTATAATTATGATGAGAAAGTGTGGGCAAATGCAGTTGTTGTTAATAATAGTAGTAGGAGTAATTATTTATCTAGTGAAGCAGGTACTGTAATTAATGAATCTGATATTCTTGCTTATTATGTATGGATACCAAGATATAAATATAAGGTATGGAATATAAATAAAGAAATAGCAGTAGATAGTTATGATGCTTATAATACTGGTATTGATATTGTATTTGAACAAGGAACTGCTACTACTGGTAGTATTAGTTGTAATTATGACTTTTCTCTTGATCCTGTTGATGGAGTAGTAGAGACTTGTAGTGGTTCTAATGGAGATTATTATACTCATCCAGCTTTTACTTTTGGTGGTAAGCAACTTGAAGGTTTTTGGTTTGGTAAATTTGAGATGTCTTCTTCTGATCCTTCTTTAGCAAGTGGTGGAGGTAAAACTACTGATTTATCTGTTAGAATTAAACCAAATGTTAGAGCATGGACTGGTAATCCTACTGATAATATTTATTTAGTAAATAGAAATATGCAAAATAGTGGAAATGAATATGGGTTTAGTACTGATAGTAATGTGGTAGATACTCATATGTTAAAAAATATAGAATGGGGAGCTATGACATATTTGACTCATAGCAATTATGGTAGATGTAGTGATGGTAAATGTAGTGAGGTTATGATTAATAATAATGGTAATTTTTTAACAGGTCATGCTGCTAGGTTTGTTGATGAACCAAAATCACAAAAAACTACTTTAGAATATAATGAGGATGTAATTTCTATAGATACAACTGGAGGCAGTGAAATTAATCCTACTGTTGTTAATGATACTAATTATCCATGGACAGTTAATAATGGTATTTATTCTAGTGGTAATAGTGAAGTTGATAGTTCTACTTCTACTTTGATTTTAGATTTTAATTTAACATCTCGTGGTGTATTATCTTTTGATTATGCTGTTAGTAGTGAGAAAGCTAGAGATAAGTTAACAATTACTCTTGATGATAATACTTTAGTAGATGAATTAACTGGTATAGATTCAGGCTATGATGAGAATAATTTATCTTATTTTACTACTACACAATTATTAGAAGCTGGTAATCATCAATTAAAATTAGTTTATTCTAAAAATTCTTTTGGTGAAAATGGGTTTGATAAAGCTTATATTAAAAATATTAAAATATTAGATAATCCTGTAATTAAACAGACGAAAGTAGCAGGAGGACAATTAGCAAGTACTACTGGAAATGTATATGGAATATATGATACAAATGGTGGTTCTTTAGAATATGTAATGGCTAAAATGTCTTATGAAGAGGGAAGTTTTGTTTATTATAAACAAAGTGCAGGTAATAATTATACGTATAATAGTAATACTGCTAAATATATTGATACATATGCATATGGAGATGGTCTTTCTAATCAAGAAGGCTTTAATAGAACAAGACTAGGAGATGCAACTGGAGAGGTAGTATTAGAGGCTGGTGGTATGGGAAGTAGTGCTACTGCTTGGTATAATGATGAGGCAACAGTTGTATTCTCTTTTGGTCAATGGTTTATTAGAAGTGGAAGTTATGATAGTACTTCTACATCTGGTCTACATTATTTTGCGGGTACTGATGGATCTGGTAGTAGTTTTTCTTCTCGTTCTTGTTTAGTTGTATATTAAAAAAAAGAACTTTGTGTTCTTTTTTTTATACTCTACTATAAAATTCAACTATTAGAGCTTCATTAATATCAGCGTTTAATTCTCTTCTTTCAGGATATCTTACATAAGTAGCTTGTTTTTTATTTTCATCATAATTAATATAATCAACACGTTTTATATTATTTTGTAATGATGCAATAACTACTGGATGATTCATAGAAGTTTCTTTTAATGATATTATATCATTAATTTTAACTCTATATGATGGAATATCTACTTTTTTACCATTGACTAATATATGTCCATGGTTTACTAATTGTCTTGCTGCTCTTCTAGTAGGAGCAAATCCAATTCTATAAACTATGTTATCTAGTCTACTTTCTAGTAAAATAAGTAAATTTTCACCGTGTACACCTTTCATTTTTCCTGATTCATTTACTAATCTTTCAAATTGTTTTTCGCTGATTCCATACATGAATCTAACTTTTTGTTTTTCAGTTAATTGTACTGAATAGTTAGATGGTTTTCTTTTTCTATCTTGTCCATGTTGACCAGGACCGTATGGTCTTTTTAAGTCTTTTCCAGTTTCTAAAATAGAAAAATTAACTCTTCTTGCTTTTTTGTTATTTGGCCCAGTATATCTTGCCATTTTATCCTCCTTCTGCTTTTAGAGGTTAAGCTTTTTTATTAGGGTGTTTTTATTGACTTTCACTAAGCAGCTTGTAGTTACTAATTCATAACACGTTAATAAAAAAAACTTAAATCGCTGCTAAATGCATAATTATTATATAATTAATATATTAATTAGTCAACTAAAAATTGATAAAAAATTTATATAATTTCATATGAAAAATGTAAAAAAAGTGTAAAATCTCTTCACAAAAAATAAAAGTGTGTTATACTGTTATTGATAATGATTATAGATACGATAGTCATTATAGTTAGTAAGTGAGGTGTTGGGGGTAAAGTAAGTAGATATTTAATGAAATTTAATAAGTAAGAAATGGGAGGTATAATGAAAAAGTCGTTAAAATTTTTATTGGTAGGTTTAATTGCTTTTTCACAACTAGCATATCCAGCTACTGTTTATGCTGATGTAGTAGAAGAAATAATTGATGATAATGCTAATCTTAATGATAGTAAAGACGAAGTAGTTGTTAATGATGATACTACTGTTAGTAGTAATGTAGAATTATTTAATGATGATACTACTGTTAGTAGTAATGTAGAATTATTTAATGATGATATTACTAATACTACATTATATAATGATACTATTGAATATGATTTTACTACTTCAATTAATAATGAAAGTGATAAAATAACAATTAATCTTACTGATAATACAGAAAATTCTATTATAGAAGAAAATAAATATATATTAAAAACTACTTTAACTTTTAATCAAATATTAAATGATAAAGTAATTGATACTAAAGAAGATAGTAGTATTATTTTATTAAGTGGTTTAGAGCTTAAAAATTATACATATGAATTAACTAATTCTTATCTAGATATAAATGGAGAGTATTTTATTAATTTATCTATATATAATGTAGATGATGAGTTTGTAGATATAGATGAAGAGTCTTTGGAGGCTTATATATTAGATAAAGAATCTATTTATAATTATAAGAGTAAAGTTTATGAAAATAAAATTGAGACAAAATTAGAATTATTAACTAATTTAGAATGTGTTGATAAAGTATGTAATTTGGATATAAATGCTACTGATAAGATTGTAACATTTAATCCTCAAATTATACAAAATGATGTAGTTGTTGATTTAGATAATACTTATTTTACTTATAAGATTAATGATGAAGTGTTAAATGATTATATTTTTAATAATCAACTAGATTTTGATGAATTATTAAAAGGTAGTTATGTAGTAACTGTGTCATTGATGGATAATAATAACCAAGAATTACTTACTGATAGTATAACTATAGTTTATGGTACTAGTTTAGATAATACTAATTTAGATACATATTTTGATTTTGATATTAATACTGATGATATTAGTAAATTATTATCTTTATTAATTAGTAGTACTGTTGTAGAAGATAATTTAGTTGATGTTGATTTGTTAAGAGATTTAGTTAATAAATTACCTGTAGATATTCTTATTACAAATACTTTAACTAAAGAATTTGGTTATGAAGTTATTGCTAGTTCTTTTTTAGAACAAGATGGTAATAATTATAGTGTAATTATGGGAGAAAAGTTTATTGGTCAAATTAATGAGACTGATAAATTAGCTACTGTTAAAGAGATTAAAGATTATCTTGCTACTGCTAATTTAGTTGCGGAAGTAGTAGATAATAATGGTAATATAGTAGATGATAGTCAATGTATTTCTACTGTTATGAAATTAGTAGTTTATACTAAATATAATACTTTAACTTATGACTTTTTAGTTTTAGGTGATCTAGATGGTGGTTTAGTTACTGATAGTGAAGTTAAAACTATAATAGATGTTGTTTTAGGATTAGATAATATTGATTTTTTAGATAAGCTTTTAATTGATTTCAATGACGATGATATTATTGATATAAATGATGTATCTTATTTTGCAGCTTCTATTGGAATGAAAAATTGGTTAGCTACTACTAATGCAACAGATTTATTAGAGGGTAGTTTATCTATTGATAAGAATGAATATAGAGTTAATGATACATTTAAAGTAAGTTTTGTTGTTAGTGGTTTTGATAAAGATTATATTAATGGTATTGAGGGTATTTTAAATTATGATAAGTCTGCTTTAGAATTAGTGGGTATGAGTACTCAAAATGCATTAGTGGAATATGGTAATTTTAATTATAATACTTCTAAATTTATTCAAGCAGGAAAAGATATTGTTGATAAAGATAGTACTATTATTACTTTTACCTTTAAAGCATTAAAGCAAACTACTACTAGTATTAGTTTATCTAATTTAAAAGCTAGTAAAGAAGGTACTAATGTTAATATTAATGTAAGTAATTCTATTGATATAAAAATTAATAGAGCATTAAGTGATAATAATGATATTGTTGATTTAAAACCATCTGTTGGTAAGTTAGATAAAGAGTTTAATAAAGATATTTATGAATATAATTTATATGTTGATTATCGAGTTGATTCTATTACTTTAGAGGGCTTACTTGGAGATAAGTATGCTACTACTATGGGATTTAGAGAATATAAATTAACTTCAGATACAACTGTAATATTATTAGAAGTAGTATCTGAAAGTGGAGAGGTTAAAACATATAAGATTAATGTTATTAAAGAATATCCTAAAGCTACTACTCAAATTATGAGTTTATCTTCTAATAATTATTTATCTTCTTTAATTATTGATGGTTATGATATTAAATTTGATAAAAATACATTAGAATATGAAATAACTGTTGGCAGTGATGTTACTTCTTTAGATATTAGTGCTACTTCAGAAGTTGATAGTGCTAGTGTTAGAATATATGGTAATGATGATTTTAGTGAAGGCGAAAATATTGTTACTATTGTAGTTACTGCAGAAGATGGTAGTCAGAAGACTTATACAATTAAAGTAAATAAAGAAAAAGAACAAGCTAGTGTAGCAGATGATACTTCTGTTGATGATAATAATAATAATGTAGAGAAGACTATTATAATTATTTTAATTATATTAGTTGTTATTGGACTTTTATATTTAATCTTTAAGAAAGATAAAGAAGAAAATCCAGCTAATAAAAAATAGGAAAATCCTATTTTTTTCTTGTATTAATATTAAATATATTTTATAATTATATTGGTGATCATATGAAAATAAATAATAAAGGTTTTACTTTAATTGAATTGCTTACTGTTATGGTAATATTAGTTACTATATTATTAATTGCTATTCCTAGTATTACTTCTTCTATTTCAAGAAGTGAAGAAAAGCAATTAGAAGCTCAAAAGGCTACCATTGTGTCTGATGTTAATATTAATATGAGATCACGTGATTTTCAAAATTATGCTTCATTTAAAAATGGTAGTTGTGTTGTTAGTGTAGAGTCTTTAGTTGATTTAGGTTATGTTACAGAGACTATTGCTAAAGATGAAGATGATAACTTCATTAGAGGTTGTGTTGGTTATGATTCGGGAGAACTTAAGTTCATGGAAGTGTGTGGAAGTGAGTGTGTGTTAAATTGAATAATAAGGCTTTTACTTTAGTGGAATTACTTGCAGTTTTAGTAATTTTATCTATTATTTTAATTGTGGCTTTACCTAGTTTTACTTCTAGTTTAAATAAAGGTAGTCAAGATGATATAGAAAAAAGAAAAGAATTAATTTTATCTGATGCTAAATTAAAATTGGATGATGATAGTAAACTTAAACTTCGTACTAATGCTTGTACTTATTCTATTAATGATTTAATTAGTATGGGAATTATTAGTGAGTCTGATTCTAAAGATAAAGATGGTAATGTTATAGATATTTGTATTGGTTATAATATTAATAATGAATTAGATATAGTAAGTTGTACTCCTTGTTCTTAAAAAGTTAGAAAATATTGAAAAAAATAGTTTTTTGTGTTATTCTTTTTGTGAAGGAGGAGTTTTGTATGAAGGTTATAGAATATAGTGATGTTCTTGTAGATAAAAGAGCTTATGCTCGTGTTTTTTCTGAGGGTAATAAGAATTTAGAGAGTTTGTTGAATTTTTGTTTTGATAATAATATAGAAACTTTTGGTTGTTGTAAAGGTCATGTTACTCAAAGTAATTCTTATCCATATATTGCTTTTGCTTTTAGTAGTGATGATATTGATACTTATAGTAATTTAATTTCTTTAGTATCTAGAAGTAAAGCAGGAAAGTTTGTTAATTTTAGGCTTTATAAATTTAAAAATAAGTATCGTTTAATATGTAATGTTGTTAAGAAGTATTGTAGAAATCCATTTGTTATAAATAAGGCTTTTATGGCTATTTATGAGGGTTTTAAGTTAAGTATTGGAAAGGAAGCTTTTGATTCTTATTATAAGAAAATACTTGCTTTTTATACAGATCTTTTGGCTTATAAGTCTGCTTCTACTTATGATTTTACTTTAGATAATATTAGTAGTGATTTACATATAATATTAAATAATAAATTGTTTGCTAATCCTAATTTACTTGTTGATGATAGCAATAAGTTATTTAGATATTTGATGTTATATGATAAAAAAGTTAAAAATAAAACTGCAGATAATTATGTTAGTTTTACTTATTTTGATTTGAATATGGATGATATTGATTATATTAATAGTAATATATTGAAAAAGGAAGATAGTGAAAGATGGAGAAGATAATTTTAATTAAATATGGAGAGCTTACTACTAAAAAAGCTAATCGTAATTTGTTTATAAATACTTTATATCAAAATATTAAAGAAAAATTAAAAGATTTTGATGTAAAAATTACTAAAAATAGAGTTAGAATGTTTATTTCTACTTCTTCTGATGAGAATGTTATTGTAAATAAGTTAAAAGAAGTATTTGGTATACATAGTATAGTAGTAGCGTATGTTGTTAATAATAATATTGATGATATTAAAAATAGTGTTTTAGAAGTTGTTAAAAATATTAAATTTAATACTTTTAAGGTTGAGACTAAAAGAAGTAATAAGTCTTTTGCTATTCATAGTATGGAATTTAATAATATAATTGGAAGTTTAATTTTAAAAAATTTTGATAATGTTAGAGTGGATGTTCATAATCCTGATTATGTTTTAAAATTAGAAATAAGAGAAAATAATACATATATTTATTCTAAAGAAATTAATGGTTTAGGAGGTTTTCCTAATAAGGTTGCGGGTAAAGGCTTATTAATGTTAAGTGGGGGAATAGATTCTCCAGTTTCAGGTTATCTTGCTATGAAAAGGGGAATTGAACTTGAATGTATTTATTTTGAGTCTCCTCCACATACTAGTGAAGCCGCTAATGATAAGGTTAAGCAATTAGTTAAAAAACTTTGTGCTTATCAAAGTAAAATAAAATTACATGTTGTTAGATTTACTGATATTCAAGAACAAATATATAAAAATATTGATCATAGTTATATGATAAGCATTATGCGTAGAATGATGTATAGAATTTCTACTAAATGTGCAATTGATAATAATTGTTTAGTTATTATAAATGGAGAGAGTGTAGGTCAGGTTGCTAGTCAAACTTTAAGTAGTATGAATGTTATTAATAGTGTTACTAATTATCCTGTTTTAAGACCTGTTTGTTGTTTAGATAAATTACAAATAATTGAGATAAGTAAAAAAATAGGTACTTATGATATATCTATTTTACCTTATGAGGATTGTTGTACTATATTTTTGCCTAAACATCCTGTTATTAATCCAAGTATTGATAAGGCTATTTTATATGAAAATAGTTTTGATTATAAAAAGTTAATTGATAATATAGAAATAAATACTATTATTATTGATAAAGATTATAGTGAATTTGATTTTTAGAAAAAATTACCATACAAAATTTAGTATTAAAAAAACAAAATTTCACAACCTATAAGTGTAGGAGGTGAAATTTATGTCAAACTCAAATAACAAAATGGTAGTGCCTGGTGCAAAACAAGCTATTGAAAGAATGAAATATGAAATAGCTAATGAATTTGGTGTTAATTTAGGTCCAGATGCTACTGCTAGAGCTAATGGATCAGTTGGTGGAGAAATCACTAAAAGATTAGTTAGTTTAGGACAAAACCAATTAAGTGGTTCAAATTATAATCAAAATAAATAGTTATTTATATATAAAGAACATTAATTTGTTCTTTTTTAAATAGAAAAAAAGAGACTGACCCCCAAGGAACAGTCTCCCAAAAAGAATAAAAAGGGGTTGGCTAGTGTGATACTAGCACCAATTCGCTTAAAATTTGAATTGGTGATTATATAATAAACGATATTATGTTTTTTGTCAAGTAGTTATTTGAAAAAAAATAAAAAAATTTTAATTAGTTTAATTGTATAGTTTTTAATTTGATAAAAGTTCTTTTTTTTTAATAAAATATCTTGCAAAATATTAAAATATATTGTATTATTATTATGTTCCTAGTTCTTGGTTTGACGTACCTCTTACGTCTTACTATGAATTTGGTGTCAAAATAGTAAGGAGGATTAGTATGGCTTTAACAAAAGAAGTAAAAACAAAGATTATTAATGACTATGCAAGAGATGCTAAAGATACAGGTTCTGCAGAAGTACAAATTGCTTTATTAACTAAAGAGATTGAACTTTTAACAGAACATTTAAAACAACATAAACAAGATAAGCATTCTAAACGTGGTCTTTTAATGAAAGTTGGTAAGAGAAGAAGTTTATTAAACTATTTACTTAAAACTGATGTAAAAAGATATCGTGAAGTTGTAGCAAAGCTAGGACTTAGAAAATAAATTGGCACCTTTTTTTAGGTGTCTTTATTAGTAAGGAGTTATTATGGGAAAAAGAGTTTTTGAATTAGATTTTAGAGGAAGAAAGTTAAAAGTTGAAACAGGACAGTTAGCTAAACAAGCAAATGGTAGTGTTTTAATTAGATATGAAGATACTGCTGTATTATCTTCTGCAGTTATGAGTAAACAAGCTTCTAGTGCTGATTTTTTTCCACTTACAATTAATTATCAAGAAAAATTGTATTCTGTTGGGAAAATACCTGGTGGTTTTATTAAAAGAGAGGGTAAACCTACTGAACAAGCTACTTTGGCTGCTCGTTTAATTGATAGACCAATTAGACCACTTTTTGCAGAAGGATTTCGTAATGAAGTACAAGTAGTTAGTACTGTTTTATCTGTTGATCAAGATTGTAGTCCAGAGATGAGTGCTTTATTTGGTTCTTCTTTAGCTTTAGGTATTAGTTGTATTCCTTTTGATGGTCCAGTAGCGGGTGTTGTTGTAGGTAGATATAATGGTAATTTTGTTATTAATCCTACAGCTTTAGAAACTGAAGAGTGCGATATTATTCTAAATGTAGCAGGTACTAAGGATGCTATTAATATGGTTGAATCTGGTAGTCGTGAAGTTAGTGAAGATGATATGATTGAGGCTATTATGTTTGGACATGAGGCTATTAAAGAGTTAATTAGCTTTCAAGAAGATATTATTAGAGAAGTTGGTGTTGATAAAATTGAAGTTGAGCTTGCTAAATTAGATGATAATTTAGTAAAAGAAGTAGAAGAGTTTGCTACTAATGATATGCTTAATGCAATTAAGATAAAAGATAAAATAGAAAAATATGATAAAATTGATGAAGTAAAAAGAAATACAATAGATTATTTTTCTTCAAAATATGAAGAAGATGAAAATATTATTAGAGATGTTTCTAAAATAGTTGATAATATTGAGGCTAATGAAGTTAGAAGATTAATTACAGATGAGAAGATTAGACCAGATGGTAGAGCAATGGATGAGATTAGGCCTTTAGAAGCAGAGGTAGATATTTTGGCTAGAACACATGGATCAGCTTTATTTACTAGAGGACAAACTCAAGTATTATCTGTTACTACTTTAGGTGCTTTAGGAGAACATCAAATATTAGATGGTTTAGGTATTGAAGATGAGAAAAGGTTTATGCATCATTATAATTTTCCATCATTTTGTGTTGGTGAGATAGGAAGATATGGACCTGTTGGTAGAAGAGAAATAGGACATGGTGCTTTAGGAGAAAGAGCTTTATCTCAAGTTATTCCTTCTGAAGAAGAATTTCCTTATACTATTAGAGTTGTATCAGAAGTATTAGAAAGTAATGGTTCTTCTTCACAAGCTTCTATTTGTGCTGGTTGTATGTCATTGATGGCAGCAGGTGTTCCGATTAAAGCACCAGTTGCGGGTATTGCAATGGGATTAATTACTAAAGATGATAAATATACTATTTTAACTGATATTCAAGGTTTAGAAGATCATATGGGAGATATGGATTTTAAAGTTGCAGGAACCAGAAAAGGTATTTGTGCTATGCAGATGGATATTAAAATAAAAGGTGTTAGTAGACAAATATTAAAAGAGGCTTTAGAACAAGCTAAAAAGGCTCGTATGCAAATATTAGATGTAATGGAGGGTGCAATTGCTGCTCCTAGAGAACAATTGAGTAAATATGCTCCAAAAATTGAACAAATTAAAATTAATCCTGATAAGATTAAAGATGTAATTGGTCCTGGTGGCGATATGATTACTAAAATTATTTTAGAATGTTCTAATGTTTCTTCTGTAAATGATAAAAATGCAGTAAAAGTTGATATTGAAGATGATGGTAGAGTAATTGTATATCATTCAGATCAAAATGTAATTAATAATACTATAAAAATGATTGAAGATGTTGCTAGAGAAGTAGAAATAGGAAAAACTTATCAATGTAGAGTTGTTGATATTCAAGACTTTGGTGCTTTTGTAGAATTATGGCCTGGTTGTGAAGGATTAATTCATATATCACAATTAGATAGTAAAAGAGTTGATAAGACTAGTGATGTTGTTAAAATTGGTGATGAAATACTAGCGGTTGCAACTGGATATGATAAAAAGGGAAAACTTAATTTATCACGTAAAGAACTATTAAAAAAGTAATTGTTTTATATGAAAAAAAATGATATAATAGTTATGGTTTAGTTGAAGGGAGGGATTAAAATGGCAGGAACTGTTGTAAGAAATAATGATTTGAATAGTGCTCTTAGAAGATTTAACACACAAGTAGCAAAAAACGGAACCCTTTCTAAGGCTAGAGAAATAGCTAAAGGTTATAAAAAACCTGGAGTAAGAAGAAGCGAAGAAAAAAAGATTAATACTATTAATTCAAGAAAAAATAATAAAAATAATTAGGTGATTATATGTTATTAGATAAAATTAATGAAGATTTAAAAGATGCTATGCGTGGCAAAGATGCGTTAACTTTAAGTGTTATTAGAATGTTAAAAGGAGATATTCAGTTAAAAAAGATTTCTAAAGGTAATATAGATGATGATGATATTATTGCTATTATTTCTAAACAAATAAAAATGCGTAAAGATGCAATAGAACAATTTAGTAAGGCTAATCGTCAAGATTTAGTTACACAAAATGAGCAAGAAATTGATATTTTAACCAAATATTTGCCAGAACAACTAGATGAGAGTGAAGTAATAAAAATTATAGATGAGGCTTTTGCTAAAATAAATCCTACTTCTAATAAAGATATGGGGATTATTATGAGAGAGGTTTCTTCTAAAGTTAAAGGACGTTTTGATATGCAAAAAGTTAGTGCTATTATTAAAAGTAAATTAAATTAACTACTTATGTAGTTTTTTTTTATTATAAAAAGTAATTAATAGATTTTTATCGTATAAATATTATGAAGGCGATAGAAAGGAAAAATATGAAAAAAATAATGTTATTATTATTACTATTAATTATATTTACTTCTTCTGTTAGTGCTACTGATTATGGTAGTTGGAAGTTAAAAGATGAAAATATGGCTAGTAATGCTCAAATTGAGTACCGTTATCGATTTTATAAAAATAATAAAGTGGGTGAGTATTTATTTTATGATGATTTAAAAGTTAATGATTATGAATATAAAGATGATAATACTTTAGAGTATTTATCTTATAGCAATTGGTTAGAAGAGTGTGATGTTGATGAAAATAAATATCAAGTTGAAATTAAAGAAGTAAATGCTTATCAAAAGGTTTTACCAACTCGTTTTATTATGTTAAGTGCTATTGATGAAGATATTAATATTTTAGATATTAAAGTGTATGATAAAGATAATTTAGTTAATTATAAAATAATAAATTGTGCTAATTGTGTTACTAGTATTAATCAGAATTTATCTGATAAGATATTGAAATTACAGTTAGATAGTGCTGTTGATAGTGAAAATTTAGCTATATCTATTAATTTAGAAGATGATGGTAGTTATCGTTTAATTACTAGTAATGATGCAAATTTTAATAATATTTCTTTATTTAAAGAAGTAAGTGGTAGTAATATGTATACTTTTGATAAGAGTTGGTTATCTTTAGCTACTTATAGTGATATTTATTATTTAGATAGTGATATTACTAATGATTTTATTAAGAAGATAGATACTACTACTATGTGTCGTTATAGAAAGTTTAAGAATTATTATTATAATTTAGAGAAAGTTTATTATGATGATAATTATTATGTTGATGTTTTGGGTTATATAAAAGATAGTAATGATTATAAGATTTATTATCGTAATCCTATTGTTAGTGCTAAATTATCTACTGATGTTATTAAGAGTAATAATAAAGTTAGTTTTGTTGATAATAAGAATGTTGATAATAAGAAAGAAGATAGTGTTAAAATAAATACTAAATTGGATAATAAGAAACCAACTAGTGAATTAGTTAATACGTTAGAGGTAAGTGATAATAAAAATGTTATTAAATATATTATATTAATTGTAATTGGGTTAATTATTATATATTTAATTTATATTAATAGTAGTAAGAGAAAAGAATTAGAATAATTGTCGATTATTTTATTTGTAATCATTTGTCGAAGTTATATAAAAAAATATTATATTATGATAAATTAGTAAGGAGGGTAAGTTGTGTTAAGAGTTGATTTTGAATTTTATAAGGGTATATTGTTTGTTAGGTTAAAAGGAATACTTACTAAATATAGTCTTATGAAAGAAGATTTTTGTTCTTTAATTAATTATATTGGTTTTCGTTATGTAGTAATTAATTTGAATAATGTTAGATTAATTGATGGATTTTGTATTAATTATTTAATCAAGTTTAATCATAATTTTACTTCTCATACTAATAAGTCTTTTATTTGTTTGACTTCTAGTAGTTTTTTAGATAAGTTTAGCAATAAAGTTTGTATTATAAGTAAAGAAAGTGAGGTTTTAAGTAAGATATAGAAAGGAATTGTAGATGGAAGAGTTAATATTAAAACACGAGAAGCTTATTTATTCTATTATAAATAAGTATCGTAATTTTTATGATGTTGAAGATTTAAAACAAGTAGCTGTTATAGGATTGATTAAGGCTTTTAATAATTATAAGAGTAATCTTAATACTAAATTTAGTACTTATGCTTATAAATATATATTAGGAGAGGTTTTGAAGTTTGTAAATGATAATCGTTCTTTTAGGCTTAGTAAAGAGTATTTACAGTTAGAAAATAGGGTTAATAAAGCAAGAGAGATATTAACTCAAAAATTAATGCGAGATGTTAGTAATTATGAGTTAGCAATGTTTTTAGAAGTTGATGTTAAACTTATAGATCAGCTTGATTTACTTACTAGTAAGATTGATAGTTTAGATAAGGTAATTATGGAAGATGGTAAGAGTTTGACGTTGTTAGATACTATTACTAGTAATAAAGATTATCATAATATAGATAATATATATTTATATGAAGAATTATCTAAATTAGATGATAGTGAAAAAAGACTTGTTAAAAATAGATATTTTCTTGATAAAACACAACTAGAGACCGCTAGTGATTTGGGGATTAATCAAGTACAAGTGTCTAGGGTTGAGAAAAAGATTTTAAAGAAATTGAAAGCTAATATGTTAAGATAGTAGTGGGTGGTTTTATGAGAAGTAGAGATGATATTTATAAATTAGTAGCATATAATATTAAAGAGATTAGAAAAAGTAAGAATTTAACTCAAGCACAACTTGCTCAAAGAGCTGGTTATTCTCATGTAACTATTAGAAAGATTGAAGCAAAAAGTACAAAAAAGTATTTTTCTGTTGAAGCTGTTTTTAATATAGCTCTTGCTTTAGATGTAGATGTTGGTTGTTTGTTTAAAAATAGGAATTAATCCTATTTTTTTGTATATATTATGAAATTTTACTAATAATATTATTGGTGATGCTGATGAAGGTAGATGATTATAAGAAAATTGTTGATGAGTATACTCCTAAAGAAAATGTTTTAAAAAATGCAATTATTTCTTTTGTAGCAGGTGGTATGTTAGGAGTTTTTAGTGAGTTTTTATTGAGAGTTTATTGTTTATGGTTAGATTTACCTAGAAAAGAATCTGGAGTATTAGTTATTTTGAGTTTAATTGTTTTAGCTTCTATTTTGACTGCTTTAGGTGTTTTTGATGTTTTAGTAAATAAGTTTAAATGTGGTTTAATTATTCCTATAACAGGTTTTGCTCATTCAATGACTTCTTCTGCTTTGGAATATAAAAATGAGGGTTTAATTAGTGGTATTGGTAGTAATATTTTTAAATTAGCAGGTAATGTTATTTTATATGGTGTAGTATCTGTATATATATTTGGAGTAGTTAGATTATTAATATTTGGAGGGTAAGATGACATATACTTATAATAATGTTTATATAAAAGATAAATATACAATTGCGGGTATGTATGAGAAAGATGGACCACTTGGTAAGTATTTTGATAAAACTTATAATAGTGATTTATATATGAATAAATTTTCATGGGAAAAAGCAGAGATTGGTTTGTTGAGGGAGGCAATTGATAAGTTATTAAAAAGACAAAAATTAAAAAATAGTGATATTGATTTGATAATTTCTGGTGATTTATCTAATCAGATTGCTGTTTCTAATTATGCTATTCGTGGTACTAATATTCCTTTTTTAGGGGTATATAATGCTTGTGCTACTATTGCAGAGGCTATTATAGTTGCTGCTACTTTTATTGATAGTAAAAAGATTAAAAATGCAATTGTTGCTACTTCTTCTCATAATATGTCTGCAGAAAAGCAGTTTCGAAATCCTACTGAATATGGTTCTTTTAAGAAAAAGAGTGCAACATTTACTGCTACTGGTTCTGCTAGTATGTTGTTATCTTGTAATAAGACTAATTTAAAAATAGAATCATCTACTATTGGAAAGATTTGTGATTTATCTTTAAGTGATGTTAATAATATGGGGGCTGCTATGGCACCTGCTGCTGCGGAGACTATTTATCAGCATTTAACTAGTTTGGGTAGAGATAGTAGTTATTATGATTTAATAGTAACTGGAGATTTAGGTAAATATGGGAAAAAGATTTTAATTAAGTATTTAAAAACTAAATATAATCTTGATATTTCTAGTAATTATGATGATGCTGGTACTATGCTTTATGATACAAATAAACAACCTGTCTTAGCAGGAGGCAGTGGTCCTGTTTGTAGTGCTTTGGTTAGTTTTGCTTATTTGTTAAATAATGAAAAGTTTAAAAAGATTTTAATTGTACCAACAGGAGCTTTATTTTCTCCTACTATGTTGTTTCAAAAAGAAACTATACCTTCAATTGCTCATGCAATTAGTGTGGAGGTGGTTAAATGACATATGTATATGCTTTTGTTTTTTGTGGTTTTCTTTGTTTTATTGCTCAATTGATTTTGGATAATACTAAATTAACTCCTGCTCATATTACATCTTTATTTGTTGTTATTGGTGCTTTTTTAGATGTATTTGGTATTTATGATAAAATCGTATTATATGCAGGAGCGGGAGCTTTAATTCCTATTACATCTTTTGGTCATTTATTAGTTCATGGTGCTATGGATATGGCTGGTGAATTAGGAGTAATTGGTTTATCTTATGGAATATTTAATTTAACAAGTGCGGGCATTAGTGTTGCAATTATTATGGCTTTTTTACTTGCTTTATTTTTTAAGCCAAAACATTAATCACTTATTTTTCTTCTTATCATAAATTATTATGAATGGGGGAGTATATGTGAAATTAAGTGATCTTGATATAGGTAGTAGAGCTTTCGTAAAATCAATTTTTACTGATAGTTTAATTAGAAGAAGATTATTAGATATTGGTTTAATACCTAATACTTTAGTTGAATGTTTATATAAAAGTCCTCTTGGTAAGATGAAAGCTTATTTAATTCGTGATAGTGTTATTGCTATTCGTGATTTAGATGCTAAATTAATTGAGGTTGATTTATGTGATTAATATTAGTTTAATTGGAAATCCAAATGTTGGTAAAAGTAGTCTTTTTAATTATTTAACTAAATCTCATGTTCATACTGGTAATTGGACTGGTAAGACTGTATTTTCTAATTCTTGTAATTTTTCTTATAAAGATAAAGTATATAAAATACATGATTTACCTGGTACTTATTCTTTGATTACCCATTCTTATGAAGAAGAAATAACAAGAAATTTTATTTATAATAATATAGATAATATAAATATAGTAGTATGTGATATGACTTTATTAGAAAAATCTCTTAATTTAGTTTTACAAGTTATGGAAGTAAGTAATAAAGTTATTTTATGTCTAAATATGTTAGATGAGGCTCGAAGTAAAAATATTGATATTGATATTAATAGATTATCTCAAATTTTAAAGATTCCTGTTGTGGCTATTTCTACTAGAACAAAAGAGGGAATTGATGAGTTAAAGGAAGTTATTTATAATTATAAAGTTAGTTCTAAATTTAGTATAAAATATGATTCTAAAGTAGAAGAAGAAATTAATAATATTATGATTAATAATAAAGTTAATAGAACTTTGGCTATTAAGATACTTAATCTTAATAATAATATAGAATTAGAGGATTTAATAACAAATAAAATAATTAATATAGCTTATGATATAAAAAAAGCTGTTGTTACTAGTAATTGTAAAAATAGATATAAATTAGATAAAATTCTAACTAATAAAATTACTGGTATTCCTATTATGTTAATTATGTTATTTGTTATTTTTTGGTTAACTATTATAGGTAGCAATTATCCTTCTGATTTACTTAATAAATTTTTATTTTCTTTGGAACTACCTTTATATAATTTATTATCTTTTTTACCAGATTTTATTACTAATTTATTAATATTTGGTATATATCGTACTTTAGCATGGATAGTATCTGTTATGTTAATTCCAATGGCTATTTTCTTCTTTTTGTTTTCTTTGTTAGAAGATTATGGTATTTTACCTAGAATTGCTTTTAATTTAGATGATTTGTTTAGTAAGTGTAATAGTTGTGGTAAGCAAGCATTAACTATGTGTATGGGCTTTGGTTGTAATGCTGTTGGGGTAACTAATGCAAGAATTATTGGTTCATATAAAGAAAGATTACTTGCTATTATTACTAATGTATTTGTACCTTGTAATGGTCGCTTTCCTATGATAATTGCTATTATTAGTATGTTTTTTGTTACAAGTGATTCTTTTTTATCTTCTTTATATAGTGCTTTAATTTTACTTATTATAATAATTATTG
>CALVVX010000017.1 GCA_944364015.1 uncultured Bacilli bacterium
TGATATGTTACAAGCAATGAATACTGGTCATGAAGGATCTATTACAACACTGCATTCTAATAGTCCATCAGATGCCATTAGTAGGCTTGAGACAATGATGCTTATGAATGATATGGAACTTCCTGTTAGTGCTATTCGTGGTTATATTGTTAATGCTATTGATATTATTGTTCAAATAGATAGAATGAGTGATGGTAGAAGAAGAATTACTAGTATAAGTGAAGTAGTTAAACTAGAAGATAATAAAGTTAAAATGAATGAAATATTTTCTTTCACACAAACATCAGTGGCTCAAGATAATTCTGTAATTGGAGAGTTTTCTTGTAGTAAGAAAAAGCCTTTAGTATATGATAAGATTAAGCATAAAGGAATAAGTAGTATAGAAGATTTATTTAAGAAATAGAGGTGAATAAGATGGGGTTATTAATTATTCAAATAATTATAGTTATTATATTATTACTAATTATTATTTATATGGTTAGACAAAATATAGCTCTATCTTATGAAAAAAGAATTAGTAATTATAGTATTAATTCGATGAAGACTAAAGAATTATCTTTAACAGATAAATTAGCTATTAAATATAGACATCTTATTATTAAATTTCGTCCTTATATGCAAAAAATATATTTAGCTAAATATTTATCTAAAAAATATGAAAAATATATTGTATATACTCATGATAAAGATAATATATTAGCAATAGATTATATTACTAATAAATTGTTTATTGCTATTTGTTTAGTAATACTTGCAATATTCTCACAAGTATTACAAACAAAACTTCCATCTTTATTAGAACTTATTGTTATATTTTTATTAGGTTTTTATATATTAGATATATATTTAATGTATAAAGATAAAATATATAAAAAGAAAATAGAAAATGAATTGTTAAGATCAGTTATTGTTATTAATAATGCTTTTAAATCAGGTAAATCTACAATGCAATCATTACAAGAAGCTTCATATGATTTACCAGAACCAATTAGAAGTGAATTTTATAAAATGTATCAAGAAATGAAGTATGGTCTTGGTATTGAGACTGTTTTTGATAGATTTAGTAAAAGAATAGATTTAGAAGAAATTAAATATATATCTTCATCTTTAGCTATTTTAAATAAAACTGGTGGTAATATTATTAAAGTATTTGATTCAATAGAAAAGACATTATATGATAAAAGAAAGTTAAAAGATGAACTTAAAAATATGACTGCTAGTTCTAATTTAGTAGTAAAATTACTAATGGTAGTACCAATTGTTTTTGTATTAATTATATTTATTTTAAATCCTAGTTATTTTGATCCGTTTTTTGAGACTAATTTAGGATTAGTATTGTTATTTGTAATAATAATTATGTTTGCTATATATATATGGGTATTACAAAAAGTATTAAAGGTTAAGGTGTAATTATGGCAAGAAAGAAAGAAATTAGTCGTCATATTTTTAATCAAAATAAGATTGATAAGTTAAATATTAAGATTAAGAAATTAGGTATTTATAATCAAATAGAAGCTACTAAATTTATGAATTTAAGATTATTTAGTACTATTATTATATTTTTTGTAATATTATATATATCAAATTTTGGATATATAATTGCTCCGATTGTTAGTATTTTATATTATTATTTATTTGAAAAATTATTAATTGATGATAAAATAAAAAAAAGAGCTTCTAAATTAGAAGAAGAAGCAATGTATTTTTTTGAAGTATTAACTTTATCTTTAGAAACAGGAAGAAATTTAGAAGAGGCAATAAATGTTACTGTTAAAAATGTAAATTCAGAATTATCTGATGAATTTAAAAATGCAATTAGAGAAATTAGATTTGGTAAGAGTTTAACAGAAAGTTTAGAAGATATGCAAGAAAATATTCCTTCTGAATCTATTAATAATTTAATTTTAACTTTAACTCAAGCAGATTTATATGGTAATAGTATTATTAATTCTTTATATAATCAAATAGATTATTTAAGAGAAAAAAAGAAGATGGAGATGAAGGCAGTTATTTCTAAAGTGCCAATTAAAGTAAGTGTAATTTCAGTATTATTTTTTGTTCCTTTAGTACTACTAATAATACTAGCGCCAATCTTACTTAATTATTTATAGTAAAATTATGATATTTGTGATAAAATAATTTAGAGGTGATTTTATGTCAGGACATAGTAAATGGTCTACAATTAAAAGGAAAAAGGGCGCTATTGATGCAGAACGTAGTAAAATATTTCAAAAATTAGCTAAAGAAATATATGTTGCCGCTAAAGCAGGAGATAGTAATCCCGATAATAATGCTGCTTTAAGAATGGTTGTAGAAAAAGCAAAAGCTCAAAATATGCCTAAATCTAATATTCAAAGTGCAATAGATAAAGCAAGTAATAAGAATGATAATGATAATTTTGATGCAATTATGTATGAAGGATATGGTCCATGTGGAATAGCAATTATGATTGATTGTCTTACTGATAATAAAAATAGAACTGCATCTTTTGTTCGTAGTACTTTAACTAAAAGAGGAGGTAATTTAGGAACTGATGGTTCTGTTAGTTATTTATTTAGAAGAAAAGGCTTAATTATTTTAGATAAAGATTATGAAGAAGATAAATTAATGGAAGATATATTAGAATTAAATATAGAAGATTTTAATAAAGTAGAAGATGGTTATGAAATAATTGTTAGTCCTAATGATTTTATTAAAGTAAAAGAAGAATTAGAAAAGATGAATTATGATAAATTTATTGTATCAGAAGTAACTTATATTCCTGATAATTATATTACTTTAGAAGAAGAATCTAAAGAAAAAGTAATTAATTTAATAGATAGTTTAGAACAACTAGAAGATGTACAAAATGTCTATCATAATCTAGATATTTAGGTGGTTAGATGAATCCAGAAAAAATAGCAAAAATTATTAAAGAAATTAGAACTAAAAATAATTTAAGTCAAAACTCTTTTGCAAATAAATATGGTGTAACATATCAAGCTGTTAGTAAATGGGAAAATGCTAAAAGTATTCCTGATTTAGCTATTTTAACTAAAATATGTAATGATTATAATCTTAATTTAGATGAGATTTTAGATAATAATAAGAAGAAAAGTAATAAAAGAAAGCTTTTGTTTGTTTTAATACCTGTTATTTTAATAATTATTATTACTTTTATATACATGAATAAAGATAAAGATTTTGAATTTAAGACTTTATCTACTACTTGTAATAATTTCTCTTTATATGGTAGTATTGCTTATAATAAAGATAAAATGGCTATATATATTCCTAACATTACTTATTGTGGCAAAGAGAATAATTCTAAATATATTAAATTAGAATGTACTTTATATGAAAATCATGAATATAGTAAGATAGTAGTTAGTAATTATAATTATGAGGGAGAAGAAATTACTTTAGATGAATTTTTAAAACAAGTTAATTTTAAAGTAGATAATTATGAGAAGACATGTAATGATTATAAAAATAATGAATTATATTTAGAAATTAGTGCTACTGATAAAAATAATGATATAACATCTTATCAAATACCTTTAATATATGAAGATACTTGCTCAACTAATAGTTGAGTTTTTTCAACCATTAAGTTATTGTTTTTTTTGTCATTTTATTTTAAAATAATTACAAGGAGGAATTTATGAAGAAGAAAATTTTGATAATTATTTTGGTTTTGGTTTTAATTGGTCTTGTTTTATTATTTTTAAATAGTAGACTTCAAAATAATAAGGAAGTAACTTTGGTTAGTAGCTTAATTGAAAAGCAGACTAAATTAGAACAAGAATTTGATAGTGAGGGTTATAAAATAGATGATCCTAAAGTTATATTAAATCCATATGGAAATTCACCTCTTACAGCATTAATTATGTTTGAGACAGATAATGAAGTAGAAGTAGAGGTAACTATTTTAGGTAAAGATGATTTAACTACTTATAATCATAAATTTAAAGCTAGTAAAGAGCATTATTTACCTATATATGGATTATATGCTGATTATGAAAATAAAGTAGTAATTAGTTATTTAGAAAATAATAAGGAAGTAGAAAAAACTATTACTATTAAAACAGAAAAATTACCAGATGATATGATATTACCAACTTCTGTTTATAAAGATAGTGAAAAATTAACAAATGATTTATATTTTTATACTCCATCAAGTGGTAGTTATACTGTTGCATATGATACAAATGGAGATGTTAGATGGTATTTAACTAATTATACTTCATGGAAAATAGATAGATTATCTAATGGGCATTTATTAATTAGTACTGAACGTTTAGTTAATAATCCATATTATATGAGTGGATTATATGAAATAGATCTATTAGGTAAAATATATGTTGAATATTCCCTAAAAGGAGGATATCATCACGATTATTATGAGATGGAAAATGGTAATTTACTAGTAGCTAGTGATGATTTTAATAACGAAGAAGGAACAGTAGAAGATTACATAGTAGAATTAGATCGCAGTAGTGGTAAAATAGTAAAAACATGGGATTTAAAAGATATTTTAAATATGGAAGATGGAAAAAGTGAAAACTGGACTAGTTATGATTGGTTTCATAATAATTCAGTTTGGTATGATAAAAATACTAATTCTATAACTTTATCTGGTCGTCATCAAGATGCTGTTATTAATATTGATTATGATACTGCTAAACTTAACTGGATAGTAGGAGATCCTACTAATTGGTCTGAAGAATATCAAAAATATTTCTTTACACCAACAACAGATGATTTTGAATGGCAATGGAGCCAACATGCTGCAATGATTACTCCAGAGGGATATTTATTCTTATTAGATAATGGAAATAATAAGTCTAAAAACAAAGAAGAATATGTAGATGCTAGTAATAGTTATACAAGAGGAGTAATGTATAAATTAGATACTAAAAATATGACAATAGAACAAATATGGCAATATGGAAAAGAACGTGGTAGTGAGTTTTATTCTCCATATATATCTGATGTAGATTATATAGATAAAAACCATTATATAGTACACTCTGGAGGTATAGTATATGTAGATGGTAAAAATTCTAATCAACCTGCAGGATTTAGTAATAATGCTAATTTAGTATCTGATACAGTTGAATTAATTGATAATAAAGTAGTATTTGAATTAAAATTACCTACTAATAACTATAGAGTAGAAAAAATGAGTTTATATACAGAAAATGATGAATTTAGTAAAGTAAGCCCTAAACGAGTAGGAGATTTAGGAAAAACTAAAACAGATAGATCAAAACTTACATTCAATATTAGTAGTAAACAAATAGATGAAGAATATAATAAACATGAAATTACTATTAATAAAGAAGTAGATAGATTAGTATTTAAAGGAAGATTTAAAAAAGAACAAAAAGTTAGTTTAATTTTATATAAAAACTTTGTATCTAATTATTATGATGTAGATATTAGTAAAAAACCATATACAGCATTATGTGTAGACATATTAACAGATGAAGAAACAGAAAATGGTATTGTAGTAACTAAATATATAAATGATTTAGGTTTAAATGGAAAATATTCTATTTATGTAGAAATAGATGATACTATTTATAATACAAATGAAGTAGTGATGTTTAATGAAAAATAAAAGTTTGACTCCAATTATTGTGTTTATTGTTATTATAATTTTTGTAGTGGCAATTATATATAACATTAATAGAATAAACAAAGAAGCAGAAAATAGTACTATAGACAAAAATTCATCTATTCAAGATATAACATTAGAAAGTAATAAAATAAACATCTATTTATTCTGGGGTAATGGATGTGAACATTGTAAAGAATTATTTAGCTTTTTTGAAGAAATTGCACCAGAATATTCAAAATATTATAATATTTATGCATTTGAAGTATGGAATAACGAAGAAAATGGACAACTAATGGATGAATTTGGTGAAATATTAAATGATGATACTAAAAAAAGATCAGTACCTTACTTTATAATTGGAGATAAATCATATTCAGGTTATAGTGCTTCTTTAGATGAAGAAATTAAAAACACAATAATAGAAAAATATAATAATAAAGATAATATTAATAAGTTTGAAGATATAATTAATAAAAACTAAAAGAAATAGTAAGTTTGCTATTTCTTTTTTACTTTAACTTTATTTGCAATATCACTAACTTCTTTTAGTTCAACAAATTTATCCAAATTAGTATAAATATTTATACTACTAACTTTATCATTTTCAAATTTCTGTATAATAGTATAACTAGAATTAGTTACTTTAATATCACTAATTAAACTAGAAGTTCTTTTATTATTACGATAGTTTTCTAATCTAATTTTATTCATTATTTTAGTATTACCATCAGTAATTATTTTACTACTTATCTTCTTACCCTTATATAAACCATTAATTAAAGCATAATTATTATTAGGATTAGTTCTATATATACTAATACTATTATTACTATAATCTTCTATTTTATAATCAATGGCAATAACTTTAGCCATTTTTAACATTAATAAAATAGCTTCATTACTTAATTTATCTTTATAACTATCTAAATTAAGATTAATATCATAATTCAAGTATAAATTATTAGTATTTTTAGATAGTATTATATTATTAGAATTAGTTAATTCTTGATATATACCATTAGATAAATCAACCATTTGGTTACTAGTTTTCATTCCATGAAATATTTCTTTATATTTTTTGTTTTGATAAAAACAAAATAACTTTTTAGCTAAATCATCTTGATTTACTTTATATATACCATTTTTACATAAAAGAGTAAATAAAAGATTAATAAAATTTTCATCATTAAATTTAATTTTTTCTTTCATAATCTTACCTCCGTATATATTTTAACACATAAAAGTGTAAAATAAATAAAAATGATGAAAAAAACTTGTAAAATATAAAAAAATACTATAGTATATTTAAGTGTCAAAGGGGGAAGATATAATGAAAAATGAAAAAGAAAATGAAAAATTAGTCGTGGAAGTATTTTCTAGTCAAACAAATCATCCAATTTCAAAATATGATGTAGATAATTTTGATTTTATGCATCTATTAAAGCATAGAGATGTAAATAGTAGGAAGTTTGATTTTGTATTAATTGCCAAAGAAATAGAATATTTTGATAATACAATAATAAAACCAATGATTGCTATTTATGATAAAAATAGGTGGAAAGTAAAAACTAAAATAACTAAAAAAGATAAAAGAATAATGTTAAAAAATGAATACAAATCTCAAATGATGAATATAGATGCATATGGTAGTGTTGCTAATATGAGCGCTAGAGATCAAAAAGATATTATTGCAAAATATTATACAACTTCTAAAGTATTAAATGCTTCGACTAAAATAGCTAATCAATTAATAAAAAAAAGAACTAGGATTAATTAAAATAAATGTAATTAAATCCTAGTTCTTTATATATAGAAGAAGCTCTAGGTAAGGATAATAAATTAGCAAATAATAAATTATATAATTCATCTATTATAAATATAATACATATAGTATAGCTAAATATTAAAAAATTCTTCTTTTTCATTTTATTAGCTAAATTAAATACTAAAGGAGTAATTACATAAATTAACATTAAACTAAATATACCAAAAATTAATACACTTCTTAAACATACATAACCATTAATACTACCAAAATTTAATATTTCTAAATCATAGTCCCAACATTTAACTTCTAATATATATTCCATAAACCAACCACCAATATATTCTAATATACCAGTAGCAATAACACTAATTATAAAAACCAATAGGGGATTTTTTCTTCTTTTATAAGTTAAAACAAAAACTAAAATAGCGCCAATTGCATATATATTTATCCAAGGTAAAAAATTAGAACCCCTCCAATATACTGTAGTCATATTACTATTAAAATAATAAAAAATAACTTCATAAATAAAACCACATATACCAGATATAACAATAATTAATCCAAAAATTCCAAGCATTATGCTTTTATCAAATTTATAATCTTTATTTATATAATTTTTAAGACTTATACTTTTTTTCTTACTTCTTTTCATACTACCTACCAATAGTATTGTATCAAAAAAATAAAAAAAAATCATTAAATTTTAAAAATTTGTTCATTAAAATATTGAATTTTATTTAAATAAAGGAAAAAGTTTTGCATATATTGCTAATTTCTTTTTTAATTTATTTATATCAATTTTTGGAATTTTTTCTTTTATTTCGTTAATTTCAATTTTATATTTCTCTATTTCATTTTCTATGTTAGCTAGCAAATATTTTTCTACCGTCGTTTCAACAGGTCGTTTGTTATAAGAACATCTTTGTTGATATTTGTAATTGCAACGATAACTAGGATATCTAAAACTTACTTTTTTATAATTCTTGCTTTTACAAAACTCTATTAATCTTTTCTTTTGCAAATCAAGGGAATATCCATGTCTTACTTGTTCTTCACTTGATACACGAATATATAATACAGCTCTTATTATTTTTTTATCAATTATTTCATATTTCATAAATATATCACATCTTTCTTTAAATTTTATTATAATTGTTGAAATTTTAGCCTTTTTTTGATATACCTATATAGAAAAACCTATACATGTATATTTTTATATCTTGTATTTTAGTTTGCTAGACTAAGTGTTTTCAACTTCCGACTAGTACCATTGCAGTGGGCTAGTCTTTTTTGTTAGTATATTTTATATAAATATGAATATACTATATTTGACAAACATTATATTTTTATGATATAATACAGTCACGGGAGCGAATGCTTCGGGGTTTGCAGTATTGCAGACGAAACTGTGACCTTAACAGTCGTATCGGCTATATGCCGAATTACTGTGGCTCTAGCAGCCGTATGGATATTACTTTATAGTAGTATCCAATTTTTTTGTAAGAAATTTTATGATTTCATTATCTATCTCTTCTAGAATTTTGTCACTGCAATAACATTTAATATTGTCTTTAAATATCTTTTTTTTACTAATTGTTGTAATTTGAGTTATTAAAGCATATCCCTTATTACTGTATTTGCCATTTTTATTAAATGGTTTTAAAATATTTCCAACATCCAATCTTTTATATCCTGGCTTTGATGTTAAAGGGAGTACAGTTATGTTATCTACGCTACTGTTATCATCATCATTTAATACAACAGCAAAATGTGTATTTGATAACTCTGAACCTATATTAATCCCAAAATCCACTCGAATAATTTCTCCCCTTAATAAAGATATAAGCACGACAACACTTCCTTTCATCAACTAATACTGCTCGTACTTATTTATCTAAATCTTTATCTATATCTTTCTTTATAGCGTTAATGACATTTATAATAGTCTTTTTTTCTTCATCTGTAAGGTCTTTAGCCCTACTGAATAAAACATAAAATGAGAATAAATAATGACAGTAAATATTGTATGCACTATAACCTTCATCTTCTTTATACGTTTTTATTACCCAATTTTAGTATATACATATCAATATATTCGGACGCTTTTCAACCACATAATTTAAAAATCATAAAAAAAAACGAACTATTACTAGTTCGAATAAATATCAATCTGGTGCGGGTGAAGGGACTTGAACCCCCACGGATAAACCGCTAGATCCTAAGTCTAGTGCGTCTGCCAATTCCGCCACACCCGCTTAAAATGGTGGACCCTGTAGGACTCGAACCTACGACCGTCCGGTTATGAGCCGGATGCTCTAACCAACTGAGCTAAGGGTCCACAATCACTTGCTAATTAATAATACCATATAATTATTAAAATGGCAATATATTTTGATAAAAAATAGTAAAAAAATTATATTTTGCCATATTATAAATGGTGATTATATGAATAACATTAAATATTATAATATATTTATTTTAATTTCAACCTTTGCAAGAAATATAATAGAAATATTTTCTATGGTTATTCTATATAAAATTGGATTTAGTTTAAAACAAATAATGTTATTTTATATAATATATTTTATTACCAGTACCATTAGTAGTATTATTAGTTTAGTTATAAGTTCTAAATATAATGCAAAATATATATTACTATTATCTAGTTTTTTATATACATATTCTTTTTATTTTTTATCAAGATTAAATAATAATATAACATCACTAATAATATTTGCAATACTACTTGCAATTAGTAATTATACATATCATCCAATAAGACATTATTATGCTATAAAAACTATAGATAATAATAAGAATAATAAAATAGCAAGTATATTAATTTTTAATTATATAGCAATCATTATCTCATCATATTTAGGAGCATATCTTACTAAAAATATTAAAATAACATCAATTATTATTATTTTATTATTAACTTCATTAATTAGTATAGTTCCACTTTTAAAATTAAAATATAAAAAATAAAAAGAAAAAATAAGATTATCATTGAATAACTTAAAAAAAGATAAAGTATTATTTTTTATATTTGAACAAGGAAAAGTAATATTTTTACTCTTACAATCCCTATATTTATACATATATGTAAAAAATGATATAACATATCTTGGTTTATTTAATGTAATTCTTGGAATATCTTCAATTATTACAATTTATATTTTTTCTAAAACAAATAATTATAAATTTAAGTTATTTAATAGTCTATTATGTACAATATTAATTTTAAAAATAAATATAATTAATCCCAATATATTATTAATATTAGCTTTTTTTGAAGGAATAGGTATTAAAATATTTGAAGTAGTAAGTACTAAAAATATATATAATATAAATAAGGAAAATATAATTAGTTATCTAATAATTGTAGAAGTTATTTTTTGTCTAATATCAAGTTTTATTTTCATAATATTTTATTTTATAAATAATTTAAAATTAATGTTATATATATGTATAGTATTTATATTTATATGTGGTTTAATTAACCCTAAAATTGACAATAATAGATAAATAGAGTAAAATTTAGTTGGTGATATTATGAAGTTTATAACTAGTAGAAAAGCTATTTCTTTAATTAATAATAATGATAATATAATAATATCTAGCTTTGGTAATTTTTCTGTTTGTAAAAATTTATTATTAGAATTAAGAAATACTTATTTAAAAGAAAAAAAACCAAATAATTTAACAATAATAACATCAGTAGGATCAGGTAATTTAACATATGAAGATGAGGGTTTAAATATTATAGCTCAAAAACATCTTGTCAAAAATATAATAACTAGTCATTTAGGTATGTGCAAAAAAATGGCAGAATTTGCTTTTGATAATTGTCCTAATATTTATATGATGCCACTTGGAGTATATCTAGAACTATTAGATAGTATTACTAGGAAAAAAGATGGTGTTATAACTAAAATAGGATTAAATACATTTTGTGATCCTAATGTAAGTGGAAAAAGTAATTATATAAAAAGAATAAATATAAATAATAACGATTATTTATATTATCAAAATTTTTCTATTGATATATGTTTTATTAAAGCAAAACTATGTGATAAGAAAGGAAATATTAGTTTTAAAAAAGATGAGATAATAAATGATTCACTAGAAGTTGCAATGGCTTCAAAAAGCATGAAAGCAAAAGTAATTGTAGAAGTAGAAGAGGTTGTAGATGAATTAGATAAAGAAGATAAATATATTCCAAATACACTTGTTGATTATATTGTTATATCTAACTATAAAGAAAAAGTAAATCCTGTTACTATAAAATTAGAAGAAAATAGAATTAAATGTGCTCAAAAAGCTTATTTAGAAGCTTCAAATAATGATATAATCAATATAGGAGTAGGAATGCCTGATGCAATTAGCTATTTAATAGATAAAGATAATAATAAGAAAAACTTAACTATTACTATAGAATCTGGTATAGTAGGAGGAAATATAAAATTAAAAGAAAACTTTGGTACTTCAAGTAATTATGATTATCGAATTAGAATGAGTGATATGTTAAAATTATATAATACTAACTTTTTAGATGTAGCCTTTTTAGGAGCCGCTCAAATAGATAAAAATGGTAATGTAAATGTATCAAAATTTAGAAATAGATGTGTTGGAGCAGGAGGTTTTATAGATATTGTTAGTAATGCTAAAAAAATAGTTTTTTTAACTAGTTTGTTGACTAAAAATAATGAAAAGAAATTTATAAATGAAATAGAAGAAATAACATTTTCTTCTAAAAATGCTATATTGAATAATCAAGAAGTATTATATATAACTAATATATGTAGTTTTAAATTAACTAAAGATGGTTTAGAATTAATTGAGATAGATAAAAATATTGATATAGAAAAAGATATATTAAATAATATAGGATTTAAAATAAAAATATCTAATAATTTAAAGAAAGGAAAATAGTTATGAAAAAAGTAATTTTATGTATTATGGATGGTGTAGGAATAAGCAAAAATAAATATAAAAATGCAGTTTATAATGCAAATACTAAAACTTTAGATAAATTATTTAAAACATATCCTAATACTTTATTAGATGCAAGTGAAAAAGCAGTAGGACTACCTGATGGACAAATGGGAAATAGTGAAGTAGGCCATTCAAACATAGGAGCGGGTAGAGTAGTTTATCAATCATTAGAATATATAAATAATAAGATAAAAGAAAAAGAAATATTTAAAAATAAAGTTTTACTAGATAGTATAAAACATGCCAAGAAGAATAAGAGTAATATTCATATAATGGGTCTAATTAGTGATGGAGGAATACATTCACATATAAATCATCTACTAGCAATATTAGAAGTAATAAAAAAACAAAACTATAATAATGTTTATCTACATTTATTTACAGATGGACGTGATACTAAAATAGATTCTAGTATGAATTACATAAAAATACTACAAGATAAGATGGATAAATTAAATCTAGGACAAATAGCAAGTATATCAGGTAGATTTTATGCTATGGATAGAGATAATAGATATGAAAGAACATCTAAATTTTATGAAGCTTGTGTTAATGCAAATAGCAAAAATTATAATAATGTAGAATCCATAATAGAGGATAACTATAAACAAGGAAATAGTGATGAGTTTATATATCCATCAATTATTAATAATGGTAAGAAAATAGAAGATAATGATAGTATAATTATTTTTAATTTTAGACCAGATAGATTAAGAGAACTAGTATTAATGCTTTCTAATAATATAGAAAATATAAATACTAGAAAAATAAATAATTTAAAAATTATTACAATGATGCCACTACTTGATAATAAATATTCTAAATCAATGTATGAATTAGATAAAATAGATAATAGTTTAGGAGTATATTTAGCAACTAAAAATTGTAGTCAATTACGAATTGCAGAAACTGAAAAATATGCTCATGTTACATACTTTTTTGATGGATTAAAAGATTATAATTTAAAAAATGAAGATAAAATATTAATTCCATCTCCAAAAGTAAAAACATATGATTTAAAACCAGAAATGTCTATAAATGAAATAACTAATACTTTAATACAAAAAGTTAAAGAAAAAAAATATGATTTTGTTTTAGTAAACTTTGCTAATGGAGATATGGTTGGACATACAGGAAATTATGAAGCCTCTATTAAAGCAGTAGAAGCAGTAGATAGAGCTATAAATAAAATTTTAGAAAATATAGATTTAGAGCAATATACTCTAATAATAACTGCAGATCATGGTAATTGTGAAGTTATGGAAAATAAAGATGGTAGTATTAATACTAATCATACTACTAATAAAGTTCCTTTTATTGTATGTGATAAAAATATAAAACTAACCACAGGAAAATTAGCAAATATAGCACCTACAATATTAAATATTATGAATATTGATATCCCAAAACAAATGAATAGTAAATCATTAATAGTAAAATAAAGAAAATTTCTTTTCTTTTTGTCTATTTTATAGTATAATTATGTTGTATCATTTGGGAGTTGGTATCATGAGGAAAATATATACTAGTATTGATATTGGTTCTGATACAATTAAATTTGTAATTGCAGAACTTATAAATGGTCAAATGCATGTTCTTGCTTCTAATTCTATTAAATCAAAAGGAGTAAGAAAAGGATTAATATTTGATCCTAATTTGACTATAAATGCTATTAAAGATGGAATAAAAGAAATAAATGATGATTTGGGAATAAATATAAAAAAAGTTATTGTCAATATAGCTAGTTATGATGCAAAATTTAGTCCCGTTACAGGAACAGTTAGTATTAAAGATGAAAATGGAATAGTTAGTTCAGAAGATATTAACCATGTTATAAAAGAATCCGTTTATAATAAGTTAGATAATGATTATGAACTAGTAACAGTATTGCCTATTACATTTTTAACAGATGATAAAGAATGTGGATTAAATCCTAATAAATTAGTATGTAAAAAACTAGGTATAAAAGGAATAATGATATCAGTTCCAAAGAAAAACGTTTATTCAGTTTTAAATGTAGTAGAACAAGCAGGATTAGAAGTAGTTGATATTACTTTATCTGCATTAGGTGATTATTATGAAGTTAAAAATGAAAATTTAGATAAAAAAAATGGTGTTATAATAAATTTAGGACATGAAACTACAACTGTATCTATATTTAGTAAAGGAAACTTAATTCATAGTGATATAGTAAGTCTAGGAGGAGTAAACATAGATAAAGATTTAGCATATGTATTTGGAATAAGTGTTTTTGATGGTAGAAATATAAAAGAAAAGTTTGCTAGTTCTCATAAACGCTTTTGTCAGTTAAATGAGACATATGAAATAAAAAACTCACTAGGAGAAAAACTTAAATTAAATCAATTAGAAGTATCAGAAATAGTAATGAGTAGAATGCAAGAAATCTTTGAATATGCAAAGAAAAAAATCATATCTCTAACAAATCAAGAAATAAATTATATAATTATAACTGGAGGATTAACAGAAATTAAATCATTTAAAAATTTAGCCTTTGATTTTTTTGGAAAAGGTGTTATAATATATACTGAAAACACATTGGGTGTTAGAGACAACAAGTACACAACAGCATTAGGAATGCTAAAATATTTTCATAATAAGATGGAAGAAAGAGGTCATGATTACTCGATGGTTGATATGGAAGATGAGGAAATATTAATCACGCCTGATACAAAAAATAAAAATAATACAATAATATCAAAATTTATAGAGAATTTTATAGCTAGTAAGGAGGAAAAATAATGAACAATATGTTTGGCTTAGAAATGGATCAATTAGCAAAAATAAAAGTAATTGGTGTTGGGGGTGGAGGAAATAACGCAGTTAATCGAATGATTGAATCAGGATTAAAAGGTGTTGAATTCATTGTTGCTAATACCGACTTACAAGTACTAAATAATTCTTTAGCACCAGTTAAATTGCAAATAGGAAGTGAATTAACTGATGGACTAGGAGCAGGAGCCAACCCTGAAATAGGAAGAGAAGCCGCTTTAGAAAGTAAAAGTGATATAGAAGAAGCCTTGCGTGGAGCAGATATGGTATTCGTAACTTGCGGTATGGGTGGTGGCACAGGAACAGGAGCAGCACCAGTCATCGCCGAAATAGCTCAAGATTTAGGAGCATTAACTGTAGGTATTGTTACTAAACCATTTAGTTTTGAAGGTAAAAAAAGAATGGAACAAGCTATCGCAGGATTAGATGAATTAAAAAAGCACGTTGATACATTAATAGTAATACCAAACGATCGATTAAGAGAATTAATTGATAAATCAACACCAATGCTAGAGGCATTTAGAGAAGTAGACAGCGTCCTTCATCGTGGTGTTCAATCAATATCTGACTTAATTGCAGTAGCAGGTTTAGTAAACCTAGACTTTGCAGATGTTAAAGCAGTTATGAAAGATAGAGGAAATGCTTTAATAGGAATAGGAGTAGGTTCTGGAGAAGATAGAGCAACAGAAGCTGCTAAACAAGCAGTATCTTCACCGCTACTTGAAACTTCAATAAATGGTGCCACTGATGCAATTATAAACGTAACTGGAGGAGCATCACTAACATTATATGAAGTAGAAGAAGCTGCAGAAGTTATAAGAACTGCTGCTAATACAGATATCAACACTATTTTTGGTGCAGTTATAAATGAAAATTTAAACGATGAAGTTATCGTAACTGTTATAGCAACAGGATTTGAAAAACCAAGTGAACCTTTATATCATAGTTTTAGTAACACTAATCGTGAAGATAGATATAAAAACTTAAATGATCAGAATATAGATAATGATCTAGATATCCCACCTTTTTTAAGAAGTCGTGATAATTTTTAGAAAATAACTAGTTTATTTTCTTTTTATAATGGGAAGTGATATATTGAATACAGATAAACAGATAGAAAATATAATCAAAAATACTAACCACAAAAATGCAAATAAAATAAACTGGACAAAAGTATGGAGTAAAAAATATCCTGTTTTAAATACATATAAAGACAAAGTAGATGTTAGTAAATATTCTAATGAAATAAATAAACTATTAACAATGTTAGAAAAAGATTATAATTATAACAAATTAGATGCTATGTTAGTATTAAAAGATATACTTGCAAATGTATGGAAAAACAATAATAAAAAATATAACTGGAGTAAAAATGATAAATGATTATAAAATAATACTTTTAGATGAAGCCTCATATGACTTATACAATAAAGGATATAAATTAATTAATGATCTAGATTACTATAATGAATATAGTCTAAAAACAATAAAAGGAAGTAGTAGTAAGCTTCCTAAACAAATAGCAATAGAAATTATTAATAAACATAATTTTAATAAATTAACAGATATACACGATATATTAAAAATAGAACTTAATATTAATAATAAAAAAGAAGAATTACTATTAAAATTAGTTTGTATACCTAAAAATAATAGTCAATATAAAGAAATACCTTTAAATACTAAATTAGGATTAGCTATATATAAAAAGAAAATAGGAAGTAATTTTAGTTATGAAATAAATGATATGAAAGTACATGGAAAAATAAAAAGTAAGATAAAGGAGAAATAATGAAAAAATTAATCATTGTATTATGTATAACATTACTACTCATTAGTGGTTGTAATGAAAATAGTAATTTTATAGGTAATGTATCAGATATAAAAATATCAAATAATAATAAAGATGTTTTATTAACAATTAAAGATGGGACTTTAAAAGATACTACTACTAGCTTAATATTAGAAAACAATACTAATAAGACATTATATTATGATGAAGTATATGAAATTGAAATAAAAAAAGATAATAAATGGCATAAAATTAATGTAGAGCTAGATTTTGATCTTCCGCTTTGGATGGTTAAGCCAAAATCTAGAGAAGAACTTAAGTTAGATTGGAAATATGGATATGGAAAATTAGAACCGGGTGAGTATAGAATAGTTAAGAAAGTTTATTTTGAAGAGGAAAATAGTTTTTATATAAGTGCAGAGTTTATTATAAAATAGATATATAAGTAAAATATATCTTTTTTTATATTTTATAAATTATTACATAATATTTAATAAGGTGATATTATGTTTTCAAAGACAATACATAAAAGAATAAAAATAGTTTTATTAATTATTATTTTTTTATTTATATTAATAATATGCAAAGTGTTTTATATCCAAGTAATTGATTATGAGAAATTAAATGATTTAGCCAATTCTCTTTGGAGTAGAAATCTACCAATAGAAGCTGATAGAGGAAGAATATATACTGCGGATAATAAAGTAATTGCAGATAATTTAACTACAGTTAGTTTAGTATTGATTCCTAATCAAATAAAGAATAAAGAAAAAGTTGCACAAGATATAGCAAATATATTGGATGTAGATGAAGAAGTTATAAAAGAACATATATATAAAAAGTCTTCTATAGAAAGAGTACATCCAGAAGGAAGAAGATTAACATATGAAATAGCAGATAAAATAAATAATTTGAATTACGATGGTGTATATTTAGTAAAAGAAGCAAAAAGATATTATCCTAATGATTTTATGCTATCTCATGTATTAGGATATGTTGGAATAGACAATCAAGGATTAAGCGGATTAGAATTACAATACGATACATATTTAACTGGGGCAACTGGAGCAATTAAATATTATTCTGATGCTAAAGGGCAAAGGTTAAAATTAAGCGAGTCATACGTTGAACCACAAAATGGAATGGATATATATTTAACAATAAATTATGAAATACAAAGTTCAGTAGAAAGAGAACTTAGCAATGTAATGGAAAAGTATGATGCATCAGGAGCATGGGCAATAGCAATGGATCCAAATTCAGGTAAAATATTAGCGATGGCATCTTATCCAAATTTTAATCCTAATAATTATCAAGATTATAGTATTGAACAAATTAATCGTAATTTAGCTATTTGGGCTACGTATGAACCAGGTAGTACGTTTAAAATAGTAACATTAGCAAGTGCATTAGAAGAAAATGTAATTAATTTAGATGATAAGTTTTATGATCCAGGATATGTTAAAGTAGAAAATGCAAGAATAAAATGTTGGAAACATGGTGGACATGGAGCACAAACATTTTTAGAAGTAGTACAAAATAGTTGTAATCTTGGTGTCAATACAGCAACACATATAAATTTCAAGAAAGCCCTTTAAATAATCAAAAAACTT
>CALVVX010000018.1 GCA_944364015.1 uncultured Bacilli bacterium
GTATATATCTAATTTTATATCTGGAATATCTTTTTTAATTATATCAATAACATCAATTAAATCTTCGTATCCTTTTTCTTTAACTAATCTACCAACAGATACTAATTTATTGTGTGTTTTTTCTTTTTTTCTATACTTGTTTATATTATCTATAACATTTGGAATATATATACATTTTGTATCTTCTAGTAGCTTTTCATAAAATTCTTTCAACTCTTCACTAACTAAAACAAGATAATCAATATTATTACATGAAAAGCATAATTTTTTAACATATTTTTTATTGTTGTTATGATAATTATGTTCTGTAGCTATAGCAATAGTATCTCTATTTTTATTACTACCTACTAATTTATTATGAAAAGTTCTTGTACTTATAATATATTTACTATTATTCTCTTCAATATATAAAACATTTTTTAAATATCTTAATAAATATAATTTTCCTAATTGATATCCATACTTAAATATGTCTTTTAAATTTTTATTATTTAATGCTAATTTAAACTCTTCTTTTTTTGGATAATCATTAATTAAATAAGTAATCTTTACTTCTTTTGGAAATTCAAATGATGGTTTTTCATTAACTTTATATGTAGAAATAACTTCAACATTATATTTTGGACTTAACATTCTTGACAAATCACATACATATTTTTCTATTCCACCAGTTCCTAAATGAAGTGCTAAAATTGTAACTTTTTTATCATCTATATCTATAGTATATTGATCATTTTTAAGATAATATATTAATAAAACAAATGCTAAATCAACATAGAAAATAACTGCAGGAGCTCCAAGTGTGTGTCCAACAAACATTGCTATAGCTAGTCCTATATAAGAAATATATCCTAATACTAATTGCTTCATATTTAAGATAAATTTCTTTTTAATACAAAGTTTTAAGACTGCTAATGAGATTATAGCAAATGGGATTATATAAATTATAAATCCAATAATTCCATAACGATAAAATATATCATTAAAATCCATTTCAATTAATTTTTCTATATTTTCATCATTTATCTCTTGACGATTAGTAAATCCTATTCCAAATAATTTATCTGTAATAGAAGCATCTATATATATTTCTTTTACTTTTTTGCTAAAATAATCTCTATCGCTTAACATTATACTAGAAACGACTTCATCACTATAATCTTCATATAAATCAGGATTTTCTTCTCTATATTCAAATCTATTAATGCTATTTTTTATATTTTGTATTACTGGTAGATTAGGACTGGATACAACAATTACTAATAAGATAATTAACGTCATTAAAAATTGTTTTGCTTTTCCTCTTCTAATTCTAATAATATAATATATTAAGAATATAATTGTTGGTAATAACAATCCTAACATAGATGTTTTGGTTCCAATTATTTCTATCCCTAAAACTATTGGAATTATATAAGCTAAAATTAAGAAACTATCAGATTTATTTACAAGTAAGAATAACAATGGAAATAAAAGTGCCACTATTATCCCTATTTCATTACCAGCATAAAACCAACCTGTATTTCCTGCTCCTGCTGCATATGTTCCAAATGCTGTATTTGTTATATTTGCTAAAACAATACTTAAACAGTATAAAAATAATTCAATTTGTAATAGTTTAAATATTTTTCTATTATTCGGCTTAAATTCATCAAATAAATTAAATAATACAAGTAATAATACAAGTGTATAGAAATATTTAAACATATAAATAACTTCACTCATTAAAAATGAAAAGTTTGTAAATAAGCTTGTTTTTGTAGCAAAATACACTATTGCAAATATAATTAATATGCCTAAATATATAGAAGATACTTTTTTGTATTTACTTTTAGATAAAAAGAATATATATATTACTGATATTACAAATAGTAAACCTCTTACTAAAATTCCAATAGTAAAACGTGTATCTAAAAATCTTGTCATAAGAGATGTTAAAATATCTAATAATGGTTGCAATAATATAAATAAATACATAATATTAACTATCTTTTTTCTCATTTTTACTACTCCTTATTTTAACGTATGGATAAATGCACAAAAACTCTAATAATTCTTTTACCTTTTGTTTATTTTTTTCACTAACTTCTATTTCATCAAATCCTTTATCCATTTCTTTAAACATTTTATAATACAAATCAGGTAATTTTTTATCTATCATTTGCCTGTTAAATATTCTTAAATCGTTTCCTAAATATATTTTATCTTTTCCATTATAAATATGCTCGAAATTTATTGTTCTATGTGTATAATTTTTATAAAAATTTATTAAACTAGATAAAAATTCATATTTTTTATAATTGTCTTGATATCTTTTATTAATAATAAATTCTACTATTTCTTTTTTATTTTTTGTTTCTTTATTTTGATATATTGGTTTATAGTATTTGAATAATTTTAGATTGATAAATATCCTAAAAATTATATATTGTATTTTATATAATGGGATATTATAAAATCTCATGAGTCTAGTTGCTGTTCTTAATTCTCCATTTATAAGACATAATTTCCCTAATTCATTATTAGCATAATTATTAGAGTGTATTCTATATCTTGAAAAGCAAAAGTTTAGTTTTTTGACATTTAACATATTTGCTTTATTTTCTGTTATGTTTAACCAAAAAGATCTATTCCATAGTAAATAGTTATTATATACTTCTTTTTTGAAAACTTCTGTTTTACAAAAAGAAAAGTCAATATATAAATTTCTTCCTAACCACAATAATTGAGTAGCAATTGTACTATCTTTGTTAATATAATCTAGTGTTTTTTGGACACCTGTTATATTGCTATTTTCATCAATTATTGTTAAATCTCCAATTATTGCATCAACTTGAGAATTTTCTTCTAAATAATTAATAGCATTTGAAACAGTATCTTTATCATAAAATAAGTCATCTGAATGCAATATATAGACATATTTTCCTTTAATATATTGCATACCATTAATAAGAGCTTTTAATTGATCTTGATTTTCTTGATAAATATATTTTACTTTTTTGCTAACTTTATTTTTTGTTACAAATTCTTCTATTACTTCTTTAGTATTATCTGTAGATCCATCATCTATAATAATTAATTCCCAATTACTATATGTTTGCTTTATTATGCTGTTTAATGTCTCACAAATACTACTAGCATCATTGTAAGTTGGCATTAGAATAGATAATTTTACCATTTTAAGCACCCTTTCTCCTGTTTTTTAATGCGTATTTTAAATATTGTCCATATTCACTATTATAATAGTAAATTATCAATAAAACAAGTGGTAAAATTACGCATATAAACCCACGAATAATAAATCCTATTACTCCATGAATTGGTATTATACTACAAATTAGGTTGCATAAACATCCCATAACTATGAAATATAATAAATATATTATATTTTTTATGTAATATTCTTTAGGACTTTTTAGAAAAGACTTTTTATATATAATAAATGGATCATACCACATAAATGATACTAAATTTGAAATTAATGTACCTAATAATACACCAAATATACCTATTTTTTGTACAAGTAATATTGATACTACTATATTTACTATCATTCCAAAAAGAGGCATAAATTTAGCATTTCTAAAAAGACCATAACTACTTCTGTATGAAGATAAGAACTTTCTTAATCCTTCAATATATAAATTAATAGCTAAAATTAATACAAATAGTCCTGTAATTAAGTATTTTTCTCCTATCCAAATTGTAATAAACTCATTTGCTAAACAATATACTCCTATTGCAAAAACACCAAAGAAAGTTACTGTTAATAAATTAACTAATCTAAATATAAAATATTCTTTATCACTTTCTTCACTAGCATGTAAATTACCAATGCTAGCAGTTATTGCGTTAAAAAAAGTACTTAATACATTTATAATAGAATTTACTATTAATAAATAATTAGAATATAAACCTACGACTGATAAACCTAAAAATTTTGATATAACAACATTATCAGAAGCAGTTAATACTACATAATTAGTTCTATATATTAATAAAGATCCACAGTCTTTAAATATTTCTTTTTTCTCTTGTTTGGTTAATGTCTCTTTAGGTTTTTGTTTTAAAAATGGATACATTTTTCTTGCTTTATAAGCAATTATTCCAGATTGAATTATTCCAAATATAACTACTGTAATTATATATATATAAAAATCTTTAAATATGATTAATACTAATATTTGAGCAAAATTACTAATAATTGTTATAATATTACTAATTTTATTAACAATATAATTTTTTTGGTTTGCATTTAAAAATTCAGTATTAGATGCAAAAAATAAATAGGTTGACGCTGTTTGAAAAACATATATTAAAAATACGATATTAAGATTAATAAAATCTACTTTTTCTTTTATTATATATGGTAAAAATGGCATTAATACTAATGAAATTGCAATTATTATTAAGCCTATTATTATATATACTCTTTTTAAATAATGGATAATTATATTTTGTCTTTTAATGTCATTTTGTGCAATTGGTTTATATAAACTAAAAACTAAAGCAGTTCCAATTCCTAAATCGGTTAAAGATAATAAAGTTAAAATATTAGTAAATAATCCATTTATTCCAAGATATTGTTCCCCTAGACAGTATATAAATACTGTTCTGGTAATAAATCTAAATATTAATATTAGTAATTGATTAATCATTCCTGTTATCATATTTTTTTTAGAGTTTTCCGTTCTTGTCATGTAGCACCTCTTTATTTAGAATATTTTCTTATTATTTCATCTACTATTTTTTTACTTGCAAATCCATCTCCATATGGGTTTGAAGCTTTACTCATTTTGTTATATTCTTCTTTATCTTCTATTAGTTTTTTTACTTCTAGATAAATATTTTCTTCGTTTAAACCCACTAATTTTAATGTTCCTGCTTCTATTCCTTCCGGTCTTTCTGTTGTATTTCTTAAAACTAATACTGGTTTTCCTAACGATGGAGCTTCTTCTTGTATTCCGCCAGAATCTGTTAAGATTATGTAGCTTTTATTTATAAAATTGTGAAAATCTATTACTTCTAATGGTTCTATTATTTTTATTTTAGCATTATTTGCTAGTATTTGATTTGCAATTTCTCTTATTTGTGGATTTAGATGTATTGGATAAACTACTTTAATATCATCGTATTCGTCCACTATTTTTTTTATGGCATTAAATATGTTTCTCATAGGATTACCTAAATTTTCACGTCTATGTGCTGTTAGTAATATCATTTTACTACCATTTAGCCAATCAAATATAGGATGAGAATAATTTTGTTTTATTGTTGTTTTCATTGCATCAATCGCAGTATTTCCAGTAATAAATATTTTACTTTCTTCTATATTTTCCTTAACTAAATTTTCTTTACTTACTTTAGTCGGTGCAAAACACATATCACTAATTCTATCAACCATTTGCCTATTCATCTCTTCTGGAAATGGTGAATATTTATTCCATGTACGTAATCCTGCTTCTACATGTCCTATATCTGTTTGTGAATAAAAGCCTGCGAGTGCTCCTGAAAATGTTGTTGTTGTATCTCCGTGAACTAATATTATATTTGGTTTTTCTTCTTTTATTATTTGTTCTAATTTTAATAATACTTTTGTAGTTATTTCAGATAATGTTTGTCCACTTTTCATTATATTAAGATCATAATCTGGTACTATTTGAAATACTTCTAATACTTGATCTAACATTTGTCGATGTTGTGCGGTTACACATACAACTGATTTAATTTCTTTTCTACTTTCTAATTCTTTAATTAAAGGAGCCATTTTTATAGCTTCTGGTCTAGTTCCAAATATACTCATAACTTTTATCATAATATCACCTTATATTTTATTTATAAATTTTTTATATAGGCCTGCTTTAAATTTAGTTGTTAAATGCAGCTTAATAAATTTATTTATTTTCCTTGCTATTGGTTTTGCGCCTTCCATCCATGTTCCTGTAAAAATATGAATAACAGAAGACTCTTTAGAGGGATTACATAAAATGTAATCCGGATAAACTCTAATTCCTTCTTTTAATAATTGTTCTTTATTATTAACTTTACAACCATATTTTTTTATCAATATTTCAGAAACAATCTTTGTATTAACTGCTTTCATTTGGTCTTTGGTATCAAATTCAAAAGTTCTTCCTTCATAATAATCTAAAATATCTTTAACAAGTGGATGTTTTTTTTCAAAACCACATGCGGCTGTATATGGATAATTAGGATTTTCAAACCCTACAAATGCTCTGTCTTCTAAAAATTTATCTAAACTTTCTAATACTAAATTATCAGTATCAAGATAAATACCTCCATAATTGTATAAAGCATACATTCTAATATAATCACTTACATATGCCCATTTTTTTGCCTCATATGCACTTTTTGTAAAAGGATGAGAATTAATATCAAAGTTTTTTTCATTCCATTCAATAATTTCATAATCTTTTAATTTCTTTTTCCATGATTTTATACATTTTTCAATGTCTTTTGGCTTCTTTTTTCCTCCAACCCAAACATAATGAATTGTTTTTGGTATCATATTTCACCTTCCTATTTAAACTTATTATTTATTAGCATATCTACAAATCTTTTACATACTTTTCCATCATTTAATTTATTATATTTTTTATTAAATTGTTTAACTTTATTTTTATATTCTAAATTAATCTTATCTATATTTTTAATTGTATCTAACAATTCATCTTCATTATATACAATTTTACCTGGTAAATCTTTTTTATAGTCTAAATAGAAACCTCCTCTTAAAGATACATATTCTTCGTAATCATATGGATACATAATTAGACTTTTTTCTAATAACATATACGGAAAAATAATTGAAGAATAATCTGTTATTAAAATATCTGTTATTAAATATAAATCTAATATATTTGGATACCAGCCAACATTAATAAAGTTTTTAGGTAATTTTATATTTTCTATTTTTTTACTTACTAAAGGATGAAGTCGTAATAATACTATATAGTTATCTAATTCTTTTAATTTCATAATAGGTATTTTTATTTCATTTCCACTTTTATCTAGATCTGTATCACGAAAAGTCGGAGCATACATAATAACTTTTCTGTTGCCTAGTCCAATTTTTTTTCTAATTTTTTCAATATATTCTTGATTACTATTAACTAATAGGTCTGTATCACAATTTCCTAATACATAGCTTTTTTTCTTAAACCCAACACTACTAATCATAACTTCTTTGTTATATTGATCTGTTGCTATTAAATAGTCCCACTCTTTTGCATGATCCATCGTTTGTGGATTTTTTTCATTTGTACAGTCATATCCGCATTTTTTAAAATTTCCTGCACCATGCCACATTTGTATATATATTTGATTTTCTTTCTTTTTAATGATACTGCCTAAACTTTGACTTCTTATCCAATATTTTGAACTTGTCATAGCCTTAAACGCTTTGAAAGTCTTATAATATGCATAATCTTTTTTATCTAACATTGATACATCAGCATCTTTTTCTACTAACCATATACATATGAATTTATCTGGACAATTTTCTTTTATGTATTTATATACCGCATAAGGACAACAATCTATTTTACTACGTCCTGATTGAAATAATATTTTATTATCTTCTATTTTGATAAATTTTGCAAAAAAATTTAAAATAATTCCTATTATTTTTTTCATAATTCACCACCATATTTACAACAATGTTACAAGTTAATTATAACAATAATAATATAATATGTCAAACTACTTGACTTAATTATTATCAATAAAATTTTCAATAATTTTAACGATATTATCTGTATTACTTTGGAATTTTTTTGGTTTAAAATCTTTACTTTTTTTCAGTGCATCTTCTAATTTATCATTTTCATATACTGGTATTATATATCCTGCTTTAGCAAAATTATCTGTTATTTGTAATTGATGATCATTAATATGTTCTTTATATTTAGATAATCTTGGTACTACAATAACTTTTTTATTATTTTGAAGTCCATTTATTATAGAGCCTACACCACCATGAGTAATTAACAAATCACATTCACTTATTAATTTTGAGAATTTTTGTCTATCTATTAAATCAAAAATTTCCATATTTTTACTCTCATATTTTGTATATCCTGCTTGTACTATTACTTTATCTTTTATGTTTTTTAGTTTTATTTGTTCTTCTATCATATCTAATAATCTTTTAAATTGTTTATCCTGTGTTCCTAATGTTACTAAAATCAAAATATCCACCCCCCATATACTGCATTAGGATATTGGGTTTGTAATTCTTTCCATTGTATTATAAATAAATCTGCAAATTTATATACTAATTTTCCTGTTCTTGTTTTTGATTTTGAATTTGCAAATGTTTCTATAAAAATAATTTTGCTACCAAAAATTTTTCCTATACAGCACATTGGTCCTGCAGTGTGAGCACCAGTTGTTACTATGTATTTTGGTCTTATTTTAATGTACAAAAACAATGACTTGATACAGTTTAATATCAGTTTAAATATATATGTTATTTTTTTTATAAACGTTGTATATGTTCCATACATTAGAAATGATACCTTTTTAGGATATTTTTCTTTTAAACTTAAGTTTGATTTTGTTTTTTCTGTAACAATGTAATAATCATATTTATCAAACATTTTCTTTAATTGTAATAATTCTTCGAGATGTCCTCCTGTTGAAGAAATAAACATTACTTTTTTCATAAACTACCTCCTTAACTTCCACCATTTACATAACTTATAAATTGATCCATGGTTGTCCAATTAACTATTATCCAACGTGGAAGTCTAAATTTATCTGCATTTACTTCTACAGTTATTTTTCCTCCTGCCCTTTCTCCTGCAAATGCCATAGTAAATCCTGCCTCTTTTAACATTTCTATACTATAGTCATTATATTCATAAAACGGATAGCAAAAGACCGTTGAATTATCTAATTTTTCTCTACTTGTTTTTAAGTCCGCTAGTAATTTGTCTTTTTCCATACATTTAATAGCGCCACCTTGTCCTCCAGGACATACTCCTGCATTATGGATATTATCTCCATGCGAGTGTACTTCAAAGTATTTAGAAGCAAAATCTTCTTTTCCAAACCATGAAGTAATTAAAAATAATGTTGCGTTTACTTCATACTCATCTACATATTTTTTTGCTACTTCTGCTCTTGTTCCATCATCAAAAGTAATTGAAACACTTTTTTGAGGTAATTGTAGTTTACCATCTATATACATTTCTAATTCTTTCATCGTCGGCGTAAAGAAATTGTTATCTTTTATGTAGGAAAAATGTTGTTTTATTTGTGTTGCAGAATGACATATTTCTTCATTACAAGTATTATCATTGTCTTCAAATACAAAATGATAATTTAATACAGGTATTCCAGTAGAATTCTTATCTTGAGTATTCTTATTGTCTATTGTTTGCTTTATATCACTATCTTTTACATATAAAAGACTATTGTTAAACTCAACTCCATATTTATCATCATCTTTTATAATTATTGGTAAATTAAAACTTTCTTTAATCTTATATACTAAATTATTCTCTTCATCATAAAATTCTACTTCTTCATCTGTTATAATATTTTCGTTAAATACAATATAGTTTTTATATCTATCACTTTTTTCATTATCGCTTTCAATTTTTTCCAAATCTTTATAATCAATATAATATTCTTTTTGATTAATAATTGTTTTAAACTTGTTTAATTCATTATTAACTTCTTCTAATTTTAATATTATATTTTTTCCTACTAATCCTTCTTCTTCATTATTGCTATTATATAAAACTATATCTTTTTTAGTCTTAATATATTGACTATAATAATTATTTATATCTATTTTTTCTTCATTAATGGAATTCTTATTAAAATTAAATAATATAAAAATTAATAAGGACAATATTATAATTATTGTTAATATTAATAAAATTTTAACTTTTTTCTTTAATCTTCGTTTTTTATTCTTTTTTTTCATTGAACCTCCCATAGTTGTTTTATATAAATAAAACACTTTAATTATATTTTTAAGTCACCTAACTACGATAATTATATCATATTTTTATGTTTTTTTAAATTATTGGCACTAATTTTACAAAAAAAAGCAAATATATAAATATATTCACTTAAAAATTAATATCAGAACTTATTTTATTTAATTTTACTTTACTTTTCTTTTTTCCTTTTTTGTTTTTCACAATTATAATTATTATTGTTAATACTAAAGCTACTCCTATTACTATTGCTCCAATTATTAAGCCTAATTTATAATTATCAACATCTTTTTTGTATTTATCTATTAAATTTAGAATATCTTCATTAAATTTTTGTAATGTTTTTTCTGATGCATCATATTGATATATATATTCTTTTCCATCATTCATACTTTTAGCATATATTAAGTAAAATTTAGAATCTTTACTACTTTTATATCCTTTGTATTTAATATTATCTACTTCGAATTCTCCAATTATGTAGTTATCAAATACTTTATCTTTAGGATAATCTAATACTACTACACTAATATCATTTACAGTTAAAAGATTAAATTCCTTATATTCTCCATTTTCATATATATAATATTTAGCATCTCCATCTTCATCCTTTAAACCCACTATTGTATAGCCTAGTGTATCATTTTTATATGCTAATACTTCTTCCCCATCTATATTTATAGTTGTTTTTTCAAAATTTGATGGTGCTTCTAATACATCTTCTTTTCTAATTATTGTATATTTTTTACCATCAATAGTAACTTCTATTGGATCAAGTTCTTTTACTGTAACATTAATAATATATGTTTTTACATTACCGTTTTCTGCTGTTACTTTTATTTCTAATTTATTAACACCTTCGCTTACTTTTTTTTCTCCTGTACCACTTATAGTAGCATTATCATCTTCTGCAGTTGCTTTTATATTAACAGTCTGTGTATCATTAGGTACTTCGACATTATATTCAAGTGTATCTTTAGAAAAGTCTTTATCTAATTCATATCCTTCTACTGATAGACTATCAAGATTATTATTTGATGAATATTCTTTAGGAGGAATAACTGGAGGTTCTGTTACTTTAATTGTAATGGTTTTACTACCTAGTGAATAATTACTATCTTGTGATAATTCTCTTAACATTACATTAGATGTTTTGCATGTTATTGTTCCTGCTTGAGTTGGTTTTACTGTATATGTAAATGACTTTGAACTAAGTTTTGTACTAATATCATCATATGATAAGTTAGTTCCTCCATTTACTCCTGCTCCTGTACATGACATATTACCCTCAATGGTATATATTTTTGAATCAGAATTTATAGTAGCAGTTATTGTTACACTATTTCCTTTGGTAACTGAACTAGAAGATGCTTTAAGAGTCAAACTTGAAGCAGAAACACTATATGTTCCTACAAAAGTAATTAAACAAATTAATAAGATTTTAAATATATTTTTCTTCATTTTTTTACCCCTTTCTATTGTTTTATATCGGCATATCCATTTAGTTGTCTTAATATTGCTAAACAATCATCTTTATCTACTTTTCCATCATGATTAGCATCAGCAGATTCTAAATAAGCTCCGCTTAATTTTGTATATCCATTTAGTTGTCTTAATATTGCTAAACAATCATCTTTATCTATTTTATTATCTGCATTTATATCACCATAAATTACTATAGTAAAGCTTTTAGTTTCCTTTATGTTACTTATTGTTACTTTATCTCCTGTTTTTAATGCACCAGATTTTGGATTATTATTTTTATCTTTTATATTTACTGTAGCATATTCACTTATTTTCTTAACATTATTAATTATATTAGAAGAATCTGTACCTAATTTTAATCCAAACATGTAACTATTGTTATATTTTATTCCAATATTATTTAAAATAGTATTCATATCTACAATTTCTTCTTCATTATCTTCTTCATCTTTTTCTTCTTTTGTAATATTTATTTTATAGGTTCTTACTCTACCGTTTTCTGCAGTTACATTTATATTTATTGTTTTACTATTTGGTGTATTAATATTACCAACACCTTCTACTTTGGTACTATTTACTATTTTAGTTGCTTCTACTTTTATACTATCTTTATTACTTGGAATAGTAATATTGTATTCATATTTATCATAATTAAAGCCACTTATAGTATTTCCATCTATTTTTATATCTTTTAAATAATTATTAGGATTACCTAATTTTGGTGATGTAACAGCATAATTAGGCATATTGTTATATACTGGTATTGTAAATGATATTGCTTTGTCTAGATAATTTTCCATATTAACATAAGATTTATAAGTTATATTAGTCTCTTGAGCCACTACTGCAAGATTTTGTTGATATTGATGAGTATAATGTCCATTACTAGTAGATACATCAAATTTTTCATAATAAACTGTATCTTGATTTACTCCAATATAATCATTTCTTATAAATTTTGCTCCTCCTAAAATAGCATTATATGGTGTATTCCATCCATTATTCATGGCATATACCATTCCATTTACTATTTTATTTGGTCCATATACATTTATATTAAAGAAGTTATAATATCCAGAATAATTTTTGTTATTATAAGTAAAGCTTCCACCTAATCTTGGATCTGATGTTGAAATTCCACTTATTTCTTGTTTAATACGACTAGCAATATGAATAGCACTAATATTGGCTTCTTGTGCAGATTTTATGATATCACTTGCTACATCAGATGAATAGTTTTTATACACACTAGGCCAAAAAGTCTGACTAGCTAGTATTTTTGATATCATATTAGTATCATGTGAAGAGTTATATAATAAGTTTTCAAAAGCAAATATATATTTTTCATTTAAGTAAGTTCTTGGATCTAAATAATATGCTATTGCTTCAGTAGAAGCATTATACCATCCTGCTTCTGTATCATAATCAAAAAACTTATTATTCAAAATATCATATGTATTTATATCCATTGATAAATAATTAGAATTAAAATATGCTCCTTCAAGTAAACTAGTACCATTAAAAGACTCATTTAACACTACATCAGAAAAATCCAAATTAATAAATTCTGGTGTAAATGTCCAATTAGGGTGTCTTGCGTGTATTTCTAGCAAATATGGAATATAACTATCAGGAAACTTTAAATTTTTTAATTTATTTGTATATTCTTCCAAATCTTCTTTTTCACTATAATATTTTAAAGCAGTATCTGATAATTTAGTAGTATTAACAAAATAACCACATAAATATCCAGTTTCGTTTCTACTATTGGTTATATTATAATAATAACCACATGTGCCTCCTGCTTCTTTGATGGAATTAATTTTTACAAGTTCTCCACATTTAGCTTTCCCAGTTGCACTACCACTTCCTGCATTTGATTTTAAAGTTACATCTGTTGTATCTTCGTAACAAGCTATAAACCCATCATTTCCGATTTCATCTTTATAATCATCTTTTACATATATGTTATCGGCACTACTACTTTTTCCAACATTTGGATTAGTTGTTCCTTGTTGAGATGATACATCTATATATTTGCCACATGCATATCCAACAGTAGAGTTATGTTCTACTTTATACCAGTTAGAACATTTACTATTACTAGCAACATTTTTCTCTATTACAGTAAGTTCACTATTACAACTAAGTTGTTTTAAACTTTTAGATTTATTTACATCATACCAAATATTTAGAGGATCATCATTTTCAATACATAATACTTTCCCACTTTCATAAGAACTATTATCTACTTTTATATAATCTCCACATGCATAAGCTTCTTTATTATTATATTTTATTTTATACCAACTACTGCAACCAACTGTTTTCCCTACATTTTCTTCTAGTATTTCTAATTTAGAATTACAGCTAGCTGAACCAATTGCACTACCTCCCATTGTACTTCTAATCGTTAGGGGATCATTATTATCAGGACAGTAAACTGTTCCTGTTTTTGCTAATACATTAACTGGTAGTAACAAACATAAAGTTATTATCAAAAATAAACTTATTTTCTTCATACTATCACTCTCTTACGATGTAATTATATCATAGTTTTTGTCTTTTTTGACAAAAAAAATAAAAAAAATGTCATTTGACATTTATTGGCGTTCTTCTAACCAAAATGGTCCAAATTCGATTGCATTATAATCTTCTAAATTATATCTATATACTTTATAACCTGCTCCAGTACATATTTGTACTGTTCCATCTTCATATTGTTTTGTTTCTTTTGATAAACAAAAACTTGGATCTTTATTTTCACTAGCGTTATAATAATCAATTAATACAATTATTATCCAACCGAAAAATGCTATTGGTAATATTATTGCTAATATTTTTCTAATTATTTCTTTTATTATTTTTAATACTTTCATTCTTCCTCCTAATCTAGTTTTTTAAATCTATTTCTAAATACAGGCCCATAACTAATTCTATGATATTTGCATATTCCATATTTTTCTATTGCCTCTATATGCTTTTTAGTGGGATAGCCTTTATTATGTTTTAAATCATACATAGGATATTCTTTATCTAATTTTATTAATAAATTATCTCTATATACTTTAGCTACTACTGATGCTGCCGCGATTGAGATACTTTTACTATCCCCTTTTATTATAGATGTTGTTGGTATATCTAAATCTAGTGGCATAGCATCTATTAAAATATGTTCTGGTTTTACTTCTAAATTAGAAACAGCTTTTTTCATAGCTACTTTTGTAGCCTCATATATATTTATTTTATCTATTTGCTCTGCATCTACTACTCCTATTGCTATAGATATAGCTTCTTTTTGAATTATCTCATTAAATTTGATTCGCTTTTTTTCTGATAATTTTTTTGAATCAGTTAGCCCTTCTAATTTAAAGTTTTTAGGCAAAATTACGCAAGCTGCTACTACCGGTCCTATTAATGGTCCTCTTCCTACTTCATCTATTCCTCCAATTAAATTGATATTTTTTTTATATAATTCACGTTCATATTTATACATATCTTCCATTATTTTCTTTTGAAATTATTATAACCTATTACATGGTTATTTGTAGTATTAGGACGATTTATAGGAGTAGTTTTTACTCCAAACATTCTATTAATGGTATCTTTTTTATTATTTTTTACTGCTTGTTGTAATTTTTTATTATGGTTAGCTTGATATCTTTCTTCAAAAACTTCTATTAAATCTTTATTGCGAAAATTCATTTTCATAATTTGCCTCCCAAGTATAATTTTACCATATTATTTTTCTTTTTTAAATATATAATTATATATTTGTTCATAATCTTTAATAAAAATAATCTCTAAATTTTCTTTAACTATATCTGGTACTTCATCTAAATCATTTTGATTATCTGTAGGTAAGTATACTGTTTTAATTCCATTAGAAAAGGCTGATATTAATTTTTCTTTAACTCCTCCGATTGGTAAAATTCTTCCTCTTAATGTTATTTCTCCACTCATACTAGTTGTACTAGCTATACTTATATTTTTAAAAGCACTAATGATTGCACTTACTATTGTAATACCCGCACTTGGTCCTTCTTTTTTTATAGCTCCTTCTTCAAAATGAATATGAATATCACTTCCTACTAGTTTATCATAATCTAAATTAAACTTTTTATAATTACTCTTAATATAACTAATTGCGATAGTAGCACTTTCTTTCATTACTTCTCCTAATGATCCTGTTAATATTATATTACCATTTCCTTTAAAGTAAGTACAAGTTACTTTTAATATAAATCCTCCATAACTAGATGTTGCTAATGCATTGACTATTCCACTTTTTTTATTTTTATCATTAATAAAATCTAAATATTTTTCTTTTCCTAAATATTTTTCTAAATTATTCTCATCTATATTATAAACTTTCTTTTTATCTTTATTAAATAACATGTCCATAACTACTTCTCTACATATTGTAGATAATTGTCTTTCTAATTCTCTTGCTCCTGCTTCTTTTGTGTAATTGTTTATTATTTTAAATAAGGCTTTTTGACTTATTTCTAGACGATCATTTGCTATATTGTGTTCTAATAATAATTTAGGTAATAAATAATTATTACATATATTTAATTTATCAAAAATAGTATAACTAGATAGTTCTATTATTTCTAGTCTATCTTTTAGTGCTGCAGGAATGCTATTAACTGTATTTGCTGTTAGTATAAACATTACATTTGATAAATCAAATTCTTCTTCAATATAGTTATCACAAAATATTGTATTTTGTTCTTTATCTAAAACATCTAATAAAGCACTAGCAGGATCACCACGATAATCTTTAGTTATTTTATCTATTTCATCTATTAAAAATACTGGATTATTTGAACCTACTTTTTTTAATCCTTGAATTATTTTACCTGGCATTGCTCCTAAATAGGTTCTTCTATGTCCCATAATTTCTGCTTCATCATTTACGCCCCCAACACTTATTTTGACAAACTTTTTATGAAGAGCTTTTGCTATTGATTTTGCTAAAGTAGTTTTCCCACATCCCGGTGGTCCTACTAAGCATATAATAGGGCTATTCATATTATTGGTATTTTTCTTTACAGCTATGTAAGATATTATTCTTTTTTTTATTTTGTCTAATCCATAATGAGATTCATCTAAATATTTTTCTATATCTTCGATATTATCATTATCTATTGTAGATTTATTCCAAGGAAGTGCTAATAACCATTCTATATATGTTCTAATAATTGAATTATCAGGAGAAGAATCAGATGCTACTTCATAACGATATAATTCTTCAATTAATCTTGTTTTAACCTTATTAGGAGCATCTAATTTGTCTATTTTTGATTTTAATTTAGTTACATCATTATTTTTAATATCTACTTCTCCAAGTTCTTCTTTTATAAGTTTGATTTTTTCTCTTAATAAATATTCTTTTTGCGATTTATCTAATTTATTTTTAAGTGTTTGCTCTATTTCTTGTTCTAATTTAACAGTCTCTAATTCTTTATGTAAATCTTTTATTAAGTTTTTAGCTCTATATAATGGATTTGTTATTTCTATATATTTTATTTTGTCATAATATGTAAGTGGTAATTCTGATACTATTATATCAGATAATTTATTTAGAGAACTAATATTATCTATTCTACCCATAACATTATTACTCATTTGTGATGAGGTATCAACAAATTCTTCTAAATCTTTTAATAATACTCTTTTAATAGCGGTTGCTTCTTTTTCATCATAATCATATTCTTTAGTAGGTATAACAAAAGCTTGTAAAATTTTTTCTTCACTTTCAAAATAATCTAATACTTCTACTCTATCAATTCCACTTATTACTATTCTATAATTTCCATTTGGAAGCTCTATTTGTGATTTTATTTTTCCTAAAATTGTTATTTTAGGAAGTTCTTCTAAATTAGGATTTTCTTCAAGTGGATCTTGAGTATTAACAAGCAAAATATATCCATCATTTTCTTTATCAGAAATAGATAATATTTTCTTATCTTGATTATTTTTTATTTCTAATCTAATATCATTAAACGGAAATAAAACTATATTTTTTAATAACATAACTGCTAAATTAGTTTGAACCATTAAATCACCCCTAAATAAAAATGAAAGGTTTTTACAGATTAATAATAAATAATCACTTTCCTTTCTTGACTTAATATTGTAGCATATTTTTTAAATATATCAATAGCTAAAAAAGAAAAAAAACAAAAAGTTTAGTTAAACATTCTGTCTTCATCGCCTTCACAGTAAGCTTCTCCTACTTTATCTGTTTCAATATACTCTTTATCCATAATAGAACAGCCCATTTTAGTTACAGCATCTTTTAAATAACCACCAAAGACTTTTACTAGTCCAATTGCTAATACGGTTATTAAAGAGACAATCAAAATATATTCTACTAATGTTTGTCCTTTACTATTTAACTTAAATGGTCTCAATACTATCACTTCCTATCCTATATCAAAATTATAATATAGTTTTATATTTAAGTCAATATATTAACATGATAAATGTAATTATTTTAATGTCATAGATAAATAACTTATAAAATTAATAAGTCTATACTAGTACCTCTTTTTAATTTGATTTATTAAATAATTCTTCTACAATTAAGTCTCTTGAATGTAAGTTATTATTTTTACCTAATAATAAATTCTCATAAAACTTAATTAAGAAACTATTATCTTGTTTTATATTTATATAATTATTAAAATAATTACTTCTTACTAGTGCATTTCTATAGTATACTGATTTTTCTTTAAACATAGTATTATCTACATCATATCCAAGTGATACTAAATACTTTTCTATAAATAGTGCTGTAGTTCTAGTATTACCTTCTCTAAATGGATGTATTTGCCATATTCTTGAAGAAAAGTTAGTTATATTATTAATTGCATCAACTATATTCATTTCTCTATAATTTTTCTTTTTTTCTCAGGGTCTATTACACCATCTAGCTTCTGTAAAAATCTATCTTTACAATTAACACG
>CALVVX010000019.1 GCA_944364015.1 uncultured Bacilli bacterium
CTAGTCAGAGACTATCTATGAAGTAGGAAACCTTGGAGGTAACGACAAGGAAGAAACAAAATAAATTTTGTTTCCTTTGTCCTATTTAAAATTACAAAAATCTTAATAAATTAAATTTTTTGTAAACTTTTGTCATATAATGAAATAAATGTTTACAAAAGATAAATTATATGTTACTATATAGTAGAAAGGAGCGATATGATGAATAAAAAATTAGGTGGAATTTTGTTGACTTTATGTATGTTTTTAATGCCAGCGATTGCTAGTGCAGATACTAGTGATACATTAACAGTAAGTAGTGATATGAAAATAGAAAAAGATGCTACTTATGGTGCAATGCGTATAAATAATGCTACTTTGACAGTAGAAAAAGGAGTTACATTAACTATTGATGGAGCAGATGGTATTACAGATAGTAATAGTAGTTTTGATTCTTCATTAGTTTTAGTTACTGATGGTAATATTATTTTAAATGAAGGAGCTACTTTAAATATTGTAAATGCTAGTGAAAAGGCTTATGCAGCATTTAGAACTACTGGTAATACTACAGTTACTATGAATGGTGCTACTTTAAATGTAAGTGATAATAAGACTCGTGGTATGGATAATACTATGGGACTTACAATGACAATGACTAGTTCTACATTAAAAGTAAATAACAATACTTTAAATGCTATGAATGGTACATCTGGAGCACTTACTGCTACTGATAGTGTTATTGAGGCTAAAGATAATAAAATGGGAGGATTATCTGCTAAATTTATTTTAAAAGGAGATACAGAAGTAACTGCATCTAATAATGGACTTTCTGGTATTACATTTGCAGATGGTAGTATAATTGGAGATACTGCTTTAGTTACTGCAATTGATAATAATACTTCAGAAGATCCTGAAAAAGCAGATGTAATTGTTACTAAAGGTTTAACTATTAATAATAAAGGAGGATTAGCAGCTACTACAGTTGCTCCAATGAAAAAAACATGGGGAGATTTAGCTGTATTAGAAGGATCTAATATTGTTATTGATGGAGAAGAAGCTGTTGCAATTGTTGGTTTATATTCTCAACTTTGCAGTGGTGCTGCAACTGATGATAGTTGTTCTTCAGAAAATTTAAAAGCAAGTAATGCTGATTTAGTAAATGGTGTATATATTACTATGAATGAAGATTTAGAAATGGTTGCTACAATTGGAGGAACTATTGCTGAAGGTTTAGAATTACCTGCAGAAGTTACAAAAGTAATAGTAGATGATACCGTTACTGGAGACATTAGCATTAATGTTGCTAATAATACTGTAATTGAAAATAATTCAAATCATAAAGTAAATGCTACTACTGGAGATACTACATTAGTAGTAGAAGCTGGCGATACACAAAAAGTAGTAGAAGAAACTACATCAACAACTAATCCATCAGGAGATAAAGAAGAGCTTCCACCACAAACTGGAGATATCAATTTATTTGTAATTGTTACAATGATTATCGCAGGTTTAGGCTTGATGGGAATTGTTGGTAAAAAAATATATGCAAAATTAAATTAGAACTTGAAAAAGTTCTTTTTTTTGTGAAAAAATAATAAAAATGTCAGTAAAATTGAAAACGAATTATTAGTGAAAATGTCAGTATTATCAAATGATAGAAATTGAAAATCGTGATTCTACAATGAAAAAAGAATCAGAAGTTACTGATTCTAAAATAAAGAAAAAGCAACATAAATATATTCCACCTAAAAACCACCCATGGAGGAAAAATATGATGCTTAAATAAGTTGTTGGGGCTTTGCCCCAAACCCCAGGGTTTATCCCTCTGGGCTTCCAAAAAAAGAAATATATCTTTTTTGTATAGCATTACCTGATAGTTCGGGTTGCTCCCCAGCATTGCTCTATCTCCCCAAGTAACACTTTTATTATATATATTATTTAACAAAAGTCAACATGACATTTTCATTATTTATTAACGTATACTTTAAAAATAGATACTGACATTTTCACTATTTATTGATGTCTTAAAAACATGACATTTTCACTGTTTATTCACATTTTGATATATATAAATAATAATGTTATTTGACAAATATATAATCTTATGATAGTATATTGTCTAGTCTTTTTTGAAAGGGGATGATATATATGAAAAATGATAAGGTTATTATTGTTAGTAAGAAGTCAGAATATGAGGTTGAAAATGCTATTAATGATGTTTTAGCTCATGAGAAGGATAATACTTCTATTTCTACTTATTTACCTGATTATGTTAATGGTTTATATCAGTTATATTTAGATAAAGCTTCTAGTATTGCTATAAGAGCTAGTAGTGCTATTAGATCTAATAAGCTAAATGATAAGGATAGTTTTGATTTATATAATAAGTTTTTATCTGATTATAAAAGTAATAGTCAAAAGTTTGGTAGTGATTTAGATAGATTATTACAATTGGTTGCTATTTTTTCTAAGACTATGGTTATTAATCAGGATGATGAGGAGTTATATTTGTATCAAGTTTTGACTAAAAGATTGGAATATATTTTTAAGCTTAATTCTGAGTTAAAAATGCATCAAGATAATGTTAAGATTAAGAAAAAAAAGAAAAAGCATTAATTTTATGTTTTTTCTTTTTTAATTATGTTATAATATTATAAGAATAGAGAGTGTGATATTATGGCTACTATGTCTAATTATTTTGTTAATAGTAAGAAATTAATTGCAGATTCTTCTTCAATCGTTAAGGGGCAAAAGTATCGTTTTACTATATTGAGTGATATTTTAGTTAGATTAGAATATAGTGAAAGTGGTGTGTTTGAAGATAGGGCTACTCAAAGAGTTATATGTAGGAGTTTTGATAAGGTTAATTATAATATAGTAGAAACAGATAATCTTATTCAAATTAAGACTGTTTATTTTACTTTGACTTATGATAAGAATAAGCCTTTTACTCCGATTAATTTAAAGGTTTTATTAAATGAGAGTAATAAGGAGTGGACTTATCATAGTAAAGAGGTTAGAAATTTTGGTTCTCTTAATTATTCTCTAGATAATTATCAGGGGCAAAATCTTCTTGCTAGGGGTTTATATTCTTCTGATGGTTTTGCTTCTATTGATGATAGTAATTCTTTGGTTTTGTCTGATAATGATGAGTTTGTTTTTAGAGAAAATAAAGAGATTGATGTTTATTTGTTTGTATATAGACGTGAGTTTAATAAATGTTTAGAGGATTATTATAGGCTTACTGGTTATCCATCTTTTATACCTAGATATGCTTTAGGTAATTGGTGGTATAAGAATGAAGATTATAATATGCAAGATATTGGAGAAGTTGTTAAGAAGTTTTATGAGAATAATATTCCTATTAGTGTGTTTTTATTAGGTAATGGTTGGCATGATAATAATAGTAATTTTGATTTTAATAAGGAGTTATTTCCTAATATGCAAATTCTTAATAATTTTTTTAAGAGTAATAAAATTAAGTTTGGTGTTACTATTTCTCCACAACTTGGTATTACTAATCAAGATAGATTGTATGATGAAGCTAAAGTTGCTTTAAATAATAATAGTAGTAGGATAAATGTTATGCCTTTTAATTTGAGTAATACTAATTTTTATTTTAATAATTATATTAATAGTTTAAATAGTCAGGGTGTTGATTTTTTTAGTATTGATTATAATAATTCTAAAGATTTATTTAATTTGTGGCTTGCTAATCATTATCACTATACTTATTTGCCTGTTAAAACGTCTAAAAGAGGGTTAATTTTATCTAGAAATAGTATGATTGCACCACATAGATATCCTGTTATTTTTACTGGTTATACTAAAGTAGGATGGGATACATTGAGTATACTTCCTTATTATAATGCTTCTTCTGCTAATATGGGGATTAGTTTTGTTGCTTCTGCAATTGGGGGTTATTATAATGGAATAGAGGATTCAGAGTTATATATGCGTTATGTTCAATTTGGGGTATTTTCTCCGATTTTGATACTTGCTAGCGATAAGGGAAAATATTATAAAAGAGAGCCTTGGCGTTGGAGTAAATTAACTCTTGATATAATTGGAGATTATCTTCGTTTAAGGCATAGATTGATTCCATATATTTATAGTGAGGCTTATATTTATTATAAGATTGGTTCTCCTTTATTACAGCCTCTTTATTATGCTTATCCTAAAATTTATGATGAACCTACTTATAAAAATGAATATTATTTTGGTACAAGGTTTTTAATTGCTCCAATTACAAAGAAGAAAAATCCTATTATGAATAGAGTAGTTCAAAGAATTTTTATACCTGATGGTGTTTGGTATGATTTTAAAAGTGGTAAGAAATATCCTGGTAATAGAAATTATATGAGTTTTTATAAAGATGAGGATTATCCTGCTTTTGTTAAAGAAGGTTCTATTATTCCTATGTCTTTAGATTATACAACTGATGCTCCACATAATATGGAAATTCAAGTTTTTCCTGGTAAGAGTGATATTTATAATTTATATGAAGATGATGGTGTTAGTGAGGGATATAAAAAAGGAGATTATTTAATTACTAATTTTGAATATGTTTATAATAAAGATAATGTATTACTTAAAATAAAAAGACTTGAGGGTCGCAGTAGTAGTGTTGTTCAAAATAGAAGTTATAAGATAGTTTTTCGTAATATGAGAAGTGCTATTGTAACAGTTTTAGTATCTAGTAAGGAACATGAATTTAGTTCATATATTAATCGTAATGATTTTATTGTAGAGATTAAAGATGTATCTGTTTTAGATAATATTGAAGTTAATTGTAAGGGTAATAATATAGAAATAGAGGCAGTTAATTTAATTAATGATGATATTGCTAATATATTAGATGATTTAGAGATTGAGACTGTTTTAAAGCAAAAAATAGATGCTATTTTGTTTAGTGATTTGTCTATTAAGTCTAAAAGAATAGAAATTAGAAAGTTAAGAAGATATAAATTAGAACCTAAATTTATTAAAATGTTTATAAATCTTCTTGAATATATAAATCAAGTATAGTATAATATTTTATAATTAAAACCTCCTTAAAAGGAGGCTTTTAGGAGTGATAGTTATGTTTGGTGGTAGTTTGTTGGCAATTGTTATTGAATATATTATAGTTTTTATATTGATATTTATTTTTAGTTATTTTTTATTTATTAAAAGAAAACAAAGATTAAATAGAAATAAAGTTCCAATTGAACTTAATTATTTAATTAGGTTATATAAGATTAATGTTAAGAATATTAAATATAAGAAGTTTGTTTGGATTTATAATATTATTAATACTTTTATTATAACTACTATTTATATAATTATTGTGTATTTAGTTGATGGTTTGTTTTTACAATTAGCAATTGGTGCTGTTTTATTAATATTACTTACAATAATTTGTTATGGATTATTAGGAAGATATTATCAGAAGAAAGGTGAGAAGAAATGTACGAATATAAAAAAATAGAACAAAAATGGCAAAAATATTGGGAAGATAATGAATGTTTTAAGGCTATTAATAATTCTAATAAAGATCCTTATTATATTTTAGTAGAGTTTCCATATCCTTCTGGAAGTGGACTTCATGTTGGGCATGTACGTAGTTATACTGCTCAAGATGCTTTAGCTAGATTAAAAAGATTACAAGGTTATAATGTTTTATATCCAATGGGATGGGATGCATTTGGGGCTCCTGCAGAGCAGTATGCGATTAAAAATCATATTCATCCTAAAGAAGCTGTTGTGAAGAATATTAATACTTTTAAAAAGCAGATGCAAACTTTAGGTTTTTCATTTGATTGGTCAAGAGAGTTTTCTACAACTGATCCTGATTATTATAAATGGACACAGTGGCAATTTTTAAAATTTTATGAACATGGTATGGCTTATAAGGCTACTATTCCTGTTAATTGGTGTCCTACTTGTAAGAGTGTTTTATCTAATGAAGATTCAGCAGGAGGAGTTTGTGAAAGATGTGGTAGTAGAGTTGTTCAAAAAGAAAAAAGTCAGTGGATGCTTAGGATGAGTGATTATGCAGAAGATTTACTTGAAGGGTTAAAAGATACTAATTTTCATGAAAAAGTAAAACTTGGTCAAATTAATTGGATTGGTAAATCAGTTGGAGCTTATGTTGATTTTAAGATTGATAATACTGATAAATCATTTAAGGTTTTTACTACTAGATGTGATACTTTATTTGGAGTAACTTATTGTGTATTATCTGCAGAACATAAATATGTAGATGAAATTACTACTTCAGAATATAAAGATGCTGTTTTAGCATATAAATTGGAATGTAGTAAAAAATCTGAACTTGAGCGAACAGAACTAAATAAAGAAAAAACTGGTGTATTTACAGGTTCTTATGCAATTAATCCCGTAAATGGAAAGAAAATACCTATTTGGATTAGTGATTATGTATTAGCAACTTATGGTACTGGTGCAATTATGGCAGTTCCCGCTCATGATCAAAGAGATTATGAATTTGCTAAAAAGTTTGGTTTAGATATTATTCCTGTAATTGAGGGAGATATTAGTACTCATGCTAATACTTTAGATGGAGTTCATATTAATTCTTCGTTTTTAAATGGATTAAATAAAGAAGATGCAATTAATAAAATGTTATCTTGGTTAGAAGATAATAAATGTGGTTGTAAACACACTAATTATAAAATGCGTGATTGGATTTTTTCTCGTCAGAGATTTTGGGGCGAACCAATTCCTATGATTTATTGTGAAAAATGTGGTTGGCAAGCTATGGATGAGAAAGATTTACCTTTACTTCTTCCAGATGTTGCGGAATATGAACCTACTGATAATGGCGAAAGTCCTCTTGCCAAAATTGATAGTTGGGTTAATACTACTTGTCCAAAATGTGGTGCTAGTGCTAAAAGAGAGACTGATACTATGCCTAATTGGGCGGGTTCTTCATGGTATTTTTTAAGGTTTATGGATCCGCATAATGATAAAGAATTTGCTAGTATGTCTGCGATGAAGTATTGGAAACATGTAGATTGGTATAATGGTGGTATGGAACATACTGCAAGACATTTATTATATGCAAGATTTTGGGTTCAATTTTTATACAATATTGGTTTAGTTCCTAATAAAGAAATGATTTCAACTAGAGTTAGTCATGGTATGGTACTTGGCTCTAATAATGAGAAGATGAGTAAGAGTAAGGGGAATGTTATTAATCCAGATGATATTGTTAATGAATATGGAGCGGATACTTTAAGAATATATGAAATGTTTATGGGCGATTATGAACAAGATGTTCCTTGGAATACTGATTCTCTTAAAGGATGTAAGAGGTTTATTGAAAAAGTAATTAGATTAAAAGATAAAGTAGTAGATATTGATTCTTATTCTAAAGATTTAGAATCTATTATTAATAAGACTATTAAAAAAGTAGAACATGATCTTACTAATATGGCTTATAATACTGCAGTATCTTCTTTAATGATTCTTGCTAATAGTTATGATGAGGCTGATACAATTACTAAAAAAGATTATACATTATTATTAACTTTACTTAATCCTATTGCACCACATATTACAGAACAGTTAAATGAAGAGATTGGTAATAGTCCTATTGTTAATAGTAAGTGGCCAGTTTATGATGAAGCTAAAACAATTGATAATCAAATAGAAATTGGAATTCAAGTAAATGGTAAATTAAGAGGAACTATTACAGTTAAGAAAGATGAGAAGAAAGAAGTATTAGAAAAATTAGCATTATCTAATGATAATGTATCTAAACACATTGAGAATAAAGAAATTGTAAAAATTATTACTGTTGTTAATCGCATTGTAAATATTGTTGTAAAATAATGGAGGTATTATGAATGTTGATCTACATATACATACAATTTATTCAGATGGACAATATGATGTTAATGATGTAATTGATATGGCTATTAAAAATAAATTAGATATTATTTCTATTAGTGATCATGATAGTATTGAGGCACTAAAGAAAATAAGGAAAAATAATAAAATTACTATTATTAATGGTATTGAAATTAGTGCTAGAATTAATAAAGAAGCTATTCATATATTAGGATATAATATTGATATTAATAATGCTTATTTGAATGATAAATTAGATAGAATTAGGACTAATAAGTTTTATACAATGATTAATTGTATAAATATATTAAAAGAAAAATATAATATTGTCTTTAGTTCTTATGATATTGCTAATTTCTTTAGTTCTAAAGGTACTATTGGAAGAGTTGATTTAGCTAAATTATGTGTTAAATATGGTTATGCTACTACTATTGGGGAGGCTTTTGATAAATATTTAGCAGATATTTATAATCATATTTCTACTAAAGAATATGAATTAAGTGTAGCAGAAGTTATTAATATAATTCATCAAGCAGGGGGTATTGCTATTCTTGCTCATCCTAAAGTTGTTAAGACTAATGATATAGAAAAATTAATTAAGAAGTTAAAAGATGAGGGATTAGATGGTATAGAGGTTTATCATTCTTTGCATAATGAAGATGATAGTAATTATTATTTGAATTTGGCAAATAAGTATAAATTATTAGTAAGTGGTGGTAGTGATTTTCATGGAGAAAATAAAGATGATATTAAGCTTGATTTTAGTATTAAGAATAATTTAGTAGCTAGTAAACTTAATATACTGGAGAAATTATTAAAAGAAGATGAATAAATGTAATTTATGTCCAAGAATGTGTTTAGTAGATAGAGTAAATAAATTAGGTTATTGTAGAGCTTCTTTAGATTTAAAAGTAGCTAAAGCTTATTTACATAAATGGGAAGAACCTTGTATTTCTAATAAAAATGGAAGTGGGACTGTATTCTTCTCTTTTTGTAATTTAAAATGTATTTATTGTCAAAATTATGAAATTAGTTTTTGTTCTAAAGGTAAGATAATATCAGTAGAAAGACTTAGTCAAATATTTTTACAATTACAAGATAAAAAGGCTGATAATATTAATTTAGTTACTCCAACTCATTATGCTAATGAAATAAAAAAAGCTATTATTTTAGCTAAAAATAATGGCTTAAAGATACCTATTGTATATAATAGTAGTGCTTATGAGAATGTTTCTGTTATTAAATCATTTGAGGGTTTAATTGATATATATTTACCTGATTTAAAGTATTATGATAATGAGATAGCTATTAAATATTCTAATGCTAAAGATTATTTTTATTATGCTACTAGAGCAATAGATCAGATGTATAAACAAGTAGGTAAGTGTGTTTTTGATAATAATGGTAAGCTTTTAAAAGGAGTAATTGTTAGGCATTTAGTTTTGCCTTCTAATATAGAAGATAGTAAAAAAATTATTAAATATTTATATGATAAATATAAAGATAATATTTATATTAGTATTATGAGACAATATACTCCAATTAGAAAGTTAAAATATGAAAATTTAAATAGAAAACTATTAGATTGTGAGTATAATGAAGTAGTTAATTATGCATATGATTTAGGTATTAGATGTGCTTATATTCAAGATGAGGATTCTATTAGTAGTAGTTTTATACCTAATTTTGATAATGAAAATGTATAAAATCTAGCATTTGCTAGATTTTACTTTTTTTTGTATTTTTATTAATGCATTATTTATTGTTTTTGATGCATATTGTCTTGTTATATTATGTTTTTTTGCAGTATTTACAATTGAATGATAACTTCCATCATCAAAACCAAAATGATATGTTAAATATTTTTTTTCTTTTGGGTTTAATGAATTTAGTAAATTTATAATTTCTTCTTTTATTATTTCATCTTCAATAATATCGATAAAATTACTACTTTGTATTAGTGTGTTATCAAAATATGTTTGATAGTCATTAATTTTGTTTTCTTCAATTAATTGATTAATACTGATTGTATTTTTTATGTTTTCTTTTTTTATGTATTCATATATTCTTCTTAGTATATGATAATATGCATAAGTAGAAAACTTAGTATTATAATTTATATTATAATTATCAATTGCATCGTATAAAGCTAAAACCCCTTCTGAAATTAAATCTTCTTTATTAGAAAAAGAACTAAATTTATTATATACAATGCTAATTACTAATCTTATGTTATACATTATTAATTTATTTCTAGCATTGATATTATTTTCTTTTGCTAATAAAACTAGTTTATATATTTCCTCTTTATTAGTAGTTTGTGGAAACATATTTGGATAAAATTTACTATAGCTCATTATCTATTAGATGCGTATGTACGCACTTTTATAGTTTTAGCTTTTTTAGCTTCATTGCTAATTCTATTTAATTCATTAATTATAAGAGAATATGTTATATTATTAGTTTTATTATCTTTATCTATGTTTTCTATATAGTTTAATGCTAAATTATATCTAGTATTTTCATCAACTTGTATATATTCTAATAAGCTTTCTATTGTTGATTTTAGACTAGTTTCATATAATGTATTATTTAATTTATTTTTATTTTTCATTAAATGATCTACATTATCACAAATAAAATCAATATCAGTAATTTTATTATCATCATTTTTGTTAGTTAAATATGATTTTATTAAGTAACTATATAGTTGTTCTTTATCAATATTAGCACTTGATAACAATAGTGAGTTAGAAAATGCAAGTAATTGTGCTTTCTTGTTATTAGTGGATTTTATTGATTTTAATTCTTCTTTTAATTTTTTTTCTTCTTTAGATAAAGATATATTAATAACTTCTTTTTGTTTCATGTTATTCCTCCTTTTGGTAAAAAGTATTTTAACACAAGCTAGAGTAATTGTCAAATTACTAGTATAAATTATGAGTGTTAAAATAATTTAGAACCTAATTTTCATTTATTATTGACAATTACATATAATTATTATATACTAACCTTGAAGATTGAGGTGATTTATGTATTTTTGGTTATTTGTTGTTATATTACTTGGTATTATTGAAGTAGTTACTGCAGATTTAATTACTATTTGGTTTATTGTTAGTGCAATATTTGCATTGATTACATCAATATTTATAGATAGTTTTGTTGTTCAATTTGCGGTTTTTGTTATATTAGGAGTGCTATTTTTACTTATTACAAAACCTCTTATTAAAAAAACACATTTAAAAGGGAATGTAAAAACTAATTTTGATAGAATTATAGGAATGGAAGCAATTGTAACTGAAGAAATTTCAAAAAATAAAATTGGTGAGGTAAAAGTAGATGGTAAAAGATGGTCTGCTTATTCTGATAAGAAAATTAAAGTTGGTAGTACTGTTAGAGTACTTTCAATCGAGGGAGTAAAATTAAAAGTTATTGAAGTTAAAGGAGATGAGTGATTTGGATATTTTAATTATTATTTTAATACTTATTGTTATTATAGTAATACCATGTGTTAAGATTGTTCCTCAAGCAAAAAGTTATGTTTTAGAAAGATTAGGTTCTTATCATCAAACATGGCAAAATGGAATACATTTTAGAATACCTTTTATTGATAGAATTTCTAATATTGTAACTTTAAAAGAAATTGTTAAAGATTTTGCACCACAACCTGTTATTACTAAAGATAATGTTACTATGCAAATAGATACTGTTGTTTATTTTCAAATAACAGATCCAAAATTATATACTTATGGAGTTGAAAATCCAATTAGTGCAATTGAGAATTTAACTGCTACTACACTTCGTAATATCATTGGAGAATTAGAATTAGATCAAACATTAACTTCACGTGATATTATTAATTCAAAGATGCGTTCTATTTTGGATGAGGCTACTGATCCATGGGGAATTAAAGTTAATCGTGTTGAGGTTAAAAATATTATTCCTCCTCGTGATATTCAAGAAGCAATGGAAAAACAAATGCGTGCAGAACGTGAACGTCGTGAGAAGATATTACAAGCAGAAGGAGAGAAAAAATCTGCAATATTAATTGCTGAGGGAGAAAAAGCTAGTGTTATTTTAAAAGCAGAAGCTTCAAAAGAATCACAAATAAAAATAGCAGAAGGTGAAGCAGAAGCAATTATTAAAATTAAACAAGCAGAAGCAGAGGGAATTAAATTATTAAGAGAGGCAAAGGCTGATAAATCTGTATTAACATTAAAAAGTTTTGATGCTTTAGAAAAATTAGCGGATGGTAAATCTACTAAAATAATTATTCCATCAGAATTACAAGGTATTGCTAATGCTGGTTTAATGTTAAATGAGATGATGGATAAACCTATAAATAAATAAAAAAGTATTGACATAATAAGTATTAAAAAGTGTATAATTGTAATGTAAATTACTACAATTATCATTTTTTTTGCTATAATAAGATAAGAAAGAGGTGAGGAATATGCGAGCAGTTGTTACCGCGGGTGGTACGGGTGGTCATATATATCCAGCTTTAGCAATTATAAAGAAAATAAAAGAAGAAGAGCCTAATAGTGAATTTTTATATATCGGTACTCACAATCGTATGGAAAAAGATATTGTTCCAAAATATAAAATTAGATATATTCCTCTTGAAGTAACTGGTTTTAAGCGTAAATTTACTTTAGATAATATTAAATCTCTTACTAATTTTTTAAAAGCTAGACGTGATTGTAAAAAAATTATTTCTGAATTTAATCCTGATGTTGTAATTGGATGTGGTGGTTATGTAAGTGCCCCTGTTATTTGGGCCGCTAGTAAGCTTGGGAAGAAGACTTTTATTCATGAACAAAATTCAGTTGTAGGATTAGCTAATAAATATTTAAGCAAATATGCTGATAAAATTGGAGTATCTTTTGCATCTACACTTGATGCTTTTCCTAAAGAAAAAGTAGTTTTAACAGGTAATCCTTGTAGTGAAAAAGCTTTATCTTTGCCTAAAGTTGAGCTTGATACATTAGGATTATCTAAAGATAAAAAAACTGTTTTAATAGTTATGGGTTCTTTAGGTAGTAGAAGTGTAAATGATAAAATTATGTCTTTTATTGAGGCTTTTCGTAATAAAGATTATCAAGTTTTATTTATTACTGGAAATGATTACTATGAAAAAGTTAAAACTAGAATTTTACCATCTAATGTTGTAATTAAACCATTTATAAATGATTTATCCGCTGTTATGAAAAGTGTAGATTTAATAGTATCACGTTCTGGAGCTTCTACTATTAGTGAGATTACAGCATTAGCACTTCCTCCAATATTTATTCCTAGTCCTTTTGTAACTAATAATCATCAATATAAAAATGCTATGGATTTAGTGGAAAAAAATGCAGGTTATTTAATTGAAGAAGATAAACTTACTAAAAATAGTTTACTTAATTTAATTGATAAATTGTTTAATGATGAGAAAAAGTATAATGAGATTAAGAAAAATGTATCTTCATTTGCTATTAAGAATAGTTCTTCATTGATTTATGAAAATTTAAAGGAAATGATTATGAATGATAAAAGATTTTTTTAAATTAAATAATTATGAGTTTATTGAAGATGCACCTTTAGTTAATCATAATACTTATCATGTTAAATCTAAAGCTAAATTTTTGGTTTATCCAAATAATATTGATGATGTGATTAATATTTTGAAATTTTTAAAAGATAATAATTTTGAATACATTTTTTTAGGAAATGGGTCTAATATAATATTATCTAAAGATTATTATGATAAAGTTTTTATTAAATTAGATAAATTAAATTATATAAAAATAGATAATAATATAGTAACTGCAGGAGCAGGTGTTAGTTTAATTAAACTTGCTTTGGATACTGCTTTAAATAATTTGTCTGGTTTAGAATTTGCTTGTGCTATACCAGGTTTAGTAGGAGCTTCTGTTGCTATGAATGCTGGAGCATATAAATCAAGTATTTCTGATGTGTTAGTTAGTGCTAAAGTGTTGAATGATAAATTAGAAGTAGTTACTTTTAATAATAGTAATTTAGAATATGAATATAGAGATTCTTTTTTGAAAAAACATAAAGAATATGTTTGTTTGGAAGCAACATTTAAGTTAGAAAATAAAGATAGTGAAGAGATATTAAATTTGATGTCATCTCGTCAAGAAAGAAGATTGGATACACAACCACTTTCTTATCCCTCTGCGGGTAGTGTTTTTCGTAATCCTCCTAATTTGTATGCAGGAGAGTTAATTGAAAAATGTAATTTAAAGAAAACTAATATAAATGGAGCAGAGGTATCAGAAAAACATGCTAATTTTATCATAAATAAAGATGGTGCTAGTGGTAGTGATATAATTAAATTAATTGAATTAGTTAAAAATAAAGTAAAGGATAAATATGATGTTGATTTAATATTAGAACAAGAAATTATAAAATAAGGAGAAATAATGAAAGAAAAAAGGGTAATAAAGAAAACAAAAAGAAAACTTAAAGTAAGAAATATTATTATTCTATTAATAATAATTGTTTTAATAGGACTTTTTTCTTATTATCTAACGACTTTAAAAATTAAAAATATTTATGTTTTAAATACTAATATTTTAGATGATAAGACAGTTATTTATACTGCTAAATTAGATGATTATCCTTCTTTTCTTTTAACAAAGAGTTCTGATATAAAGAAAAATTTATTACAAAATGATTATATTAAAGATGTAAAAATTACTAAATCTTATAAATTAAAATTATATTTAGATATAGAAGAGTATAAAGCTCTTGCTATTACTAAAGATAATAAATTAGTATTAGAAAGTAAGAAAATAGTAGATAATGATTATGAGTTAAGTGAACTTCCTATATTAATTAATGATATAAGTGATGTAATAGATGATTTTTGTAAATATTTTTCAAAAGTAGATAGTACTATTTTAACTAAAATATCACAAATTGAATATACTCCTAATAATGTGGATAAACAAAGATTTCTTTTGTATATGAATGATGGTAATTATGTATATGTTACTTTGACTAAAATAGATAAGATAAATAAATATAATAGTATAAAAGATCAAATAGGGGAAGATAAGGGTATAATATACCTTGATAGTGGTGATTATATAGAAATAAAAGAAAGTGTTTAGCTTTCTTTTATCTATCTAAATCTTTAGTTAAAATATATAAATCTACTAAAGCACTAATACCTACTAGTATGTAGATTAAATTAGTTAAAAATGAGTCTTCTTGGAATATAGCTTCTACTAAATTAAAATCAAATAAACCAATAAGACCCCAATTTATACCTCCAATTATACATAATACTAAAGTTATTTTTAATAAAATATTCATTATATCCTCCTTTTTTCTTTAATATTTTTCCCAAAAAAATACAAAATATTCATCATATTAAAAAATTAATATAATATAATTTTATCAGAAAGAGGAGTGATAAATTGAAAAAGCTAATAATGTTTTTATTATTAGGATGTTTAGTTTTAACAGGTTGTAGTTTTGGTAAAAAAGATGCATTAGAAGAATTTAAGAAAAAAGTTGAAAATAGTAATAGTTATTATATAGAAGGTCAGATGGATATAGTTAATAATGAGGATACATATAATTATAATGTTGAGGTATCTTATAAAAAAGATGATAATTATTTGGTAAAGCTAAATAATATTTCTAATAATCATGAACAAATTATTTTAAGAAATAAGGATGGAGTTTATGTTATGACACACAAAAGTATGCAATTTTTATAAACGTTATATTAATCTTATAATATTAGAATATGTTAGATGTATATTCTTTTTATTTTTAAAAGAAAGAAATGAATATAAATATTATAAATAATAGAAAATAAGTATTAATGAAGATAGACAAAATATTACAAAATAATATTAATATGGGTGCATATACATTTATAGAGGTGTTCTATGGAAAATGAATATAAACTAAATAATATTTTTAATGAAAATGGAATTACACTTAATGAATTAATATGTAATTTTTTAGTATTTTTTCTAGATAAGGAATTTAATAATTTTGAAAATAATGCTATAATAAATGTTGATGTAAATTAACTTATAGATTGAGATAAGAATGGTATCAGATACTACTTATAAGGTAGGAATATATTTAAGATTATCTAGAGAAGATGAGAAGTTAGGTGAAAGTGGTAGTATTTCTACTCAAAGGGATTTGCTTTTAAATTATATTAAAGATAATGATTTATTGTTGGTAGATGAGTATGTTGATGATGGTGTATCAGGAACAACTTTTGATAGAGTAGGATTTAATCGTATGATTAAAGACTGCGAAGAAAAGAAAATAAATATGATTATAACTAAAGATACATCAAGATTAGGTAGAGATCATATTGAATTTGGCTATTATGTAGAAAGGTATTTCCCAGAACATAACATTAGATATGTAGCGGTTAATGATGGGATAGATACTTTTAAAAAAGATAGTTCTGCTAATGATATGTTAGTATTTAAAAGTGCTTTTAATGATATGTATGTTAAAGATATATCTAATAAACTTCGAAGTTCTTTATATACTAAAAAGCGAAATGGTTTGTTCGTGGGAGCATATGCTCCTTATGGTTATAAAAAGAGTGAAGAAGATAAACACAAACTTGAAATTGAAGAAGAATCTGCTAATGTAGTTAGAAGAATATTTGATATGTTTATAAGTGGATATAGTTTAAGTAAGATATGTGATATTTTAACTTGTGAACATATACCAACACCAAGTATGCATAAAAATATGAAGTTAGGGATGGATAATGTTCATTATGGTGTTTGGGCAACAAGGACAGTTAATGATATTCTAAAAAATCCAACTTATATTGGAAATTTAACACAATCTCGTCAAAGGAAAGTAAATTATAAATCTAAAAAAAGAGTTCATAATAAGGAAAATGATTGGATTATATCAGTTGGAGTAGTAGAGCCTATAATTGATAAAGATATATTTAAACTAGCCAAAGAAATGTTTAAAAGTAATAAAAATCGTGGCAAAGGTAATGGTATAACTGATAAACTTTTACTTCGTGGTTTAATATATTGTAAAGATTGTAAACATACAATTGGATTTAGAGAATGTAGGCAACAAACTAAAAAATATGGAGAGGTTAGCCGAATTTATGGTAATTGTAATTATTGGGCTAAAAGAAAAAAACAAGA
>CALVVX010000020.1 GCA_944364015.1 uncultured Bacilli bacterium
TTAAAACCTCAAAATTTCTCATAAATAAAGGGATTGTGAGGTTTTTTTAGGTTCCAACTGTCAAACTTAAGATTATATATATATAATTTTTAAAAAGTCAATAACAATTTCGTAATTTTTTGCTTTTTTAACCTTTTTCAATTTTTTTTAAAAGGTTTTATTCCTAATTCTTTTTTATAAATTAATATTTTTTCTTCAATTTCATTAATCTCTTTTTTTCTTTTTAATACATTTAAATTATTTTCGGTTTGTTCTTTCATCATTGCAATAATTTTATCATAATCTAATCCATCATCTTTACTTTTTAAAAGGTATATTATAAAGACAAGACCTGATATTGTACACATACCAAAAAGAATATACTGCAATTGTATTATTTCCATCTTATTAACCTCTTTATTTTAACTAAAATTTTCAAAGCCAATAGTTGTAATTTCTTTTTTTAAACTACTATTTTTTGCTTTCTTACCATTGTAAAATATTTATCATAATTTGTTTCATATAATATAGTCTTTTTATAATATTTTGCTTTTTGCTTTTCTTGAATTATGGCACAAATTGAATAAATCATCATTATTAATACCATAATATAATTAGGACTAAATAAACTAATTTTACACCGATCATAAAACATTACACCAACCCTTTAAAACTAGTAATTTAATATTTTGATATTTTTAGAAAGTTTATCTTTATCAGATAGTGATTTTCCTAAATATATATCTATCAAATTTTTTATCTTTTTTTGTTTTATCTTCGAGTACATAATTAGATTTGCCATCAAAAACATAAACATTTTCTTTATTACAAATTTCAAGCAATACTCTTGTGGGATGGTTATTATGATTCATTAACATTAACAAATTATAAAAACTAATACTGTCAGTTAATATTTCATAATCTTCGTTAATCAATAGTTCAAGCAAATTATTTCTAATCTTTTTATAATAATTAGAAATAATCCATTCTATTTGTATCATATAAAAATGATATTCAAAAATTTATTAAAATCGTTCTTAATTGCGGAAGTAAAATATATGACTTTGATTTTAAAAATTTCTATAATAAAATAATAAAATTTACTAATCCTAATGAAATAAAGAAAGAAATTGATTTCTTTACACTTGAAGAATTTCAAAATTTTATAAGTAACGAGAATGATTTAAAGTTTAAATGCTTATATGAAGCACTATATTATTGTGGTCTTCGTAAAGGTGAAGCAAGAGCATTAACTTGGAATGATATTAATTTTGAATCAAAAGAATTAAGAGTCAATAAAAACATAGTTCAAATTGGTGACGAAAATACTCATAATTTTATGGTAACAACACCAAAGACTAAATCCAATATAGAACTATACCGATAGCTGAAACTCTCTTAAATGACCTTAAAATGCTATTAAAAAAAGATAAAAAGAATTATGGTTTAAAGAAAAGTTGGTATATCTTCGGTAGTGATATTCCTATAACTAATTCAAGACTTAGAGATAGGAAAAATCAATTATGTAAAAAAGCAGAATTAAAACAAATTAGAATCCACGATTTTAGACATAGTTGCGCATCTTTATTAATTAACAATGGTGCTAATATAACAATAGTTGCGAAATATTTAGGTCATACTAAAATAGATGAAACCTTAAACACTTATTCTCATATGTTTAAAAATAAACTAAATGATGTTGTAAATACAATAAATAAACTGACTTAAACTTTGTTAAATTTCAAAAAAACTACCAAAGTGGGTAGTTATATGGGTAGTTGAAAACCAATTAATTTAAATAAAACCCTTATAAAACAAAGTATCCCAGCCTCTCGGCTGGGATTTCAGGGGGTTTTGGTTGAATCACTCCTACATTTTATTTCGTAGAAAGTGGTCATATTTCTATGACAATAACATTGTAATATATTTCCAAATAAATTACAATACATTTTTATTAATTTTACATTATTTTTATAAAATGTGTAAAGTTATTCTAAATTGTCTAATTTATGTAATTCATCTAAAACATAATCATACCCTTCAATTTTATTGTTTAATAATTTGTCAATAAAATCTTCAGCATCTTCTTTGGCTTTTAACATCATTTTATAATCCTTACTTACATTTGCAATGTTAAATGACATGATTCCACTTTGTCTTCGTCCAAATAAATCTCCTTCTCCTCTATTTTCAAAATCATACTGACTAATAGCAAACCCATCATTACAATCTTGTAGCATTTCCAATCTTTTGTACGGTTTATCCGCAACCATAATACAATAGCTTTGAATATCACTTCTTCCTACTCTTCCTCTTAATTGATGAAGAGTTGATAATCCAAACATATTGGCATTAAATATAACTATCATTGAAGCATTTGCTACATTAACTCCAACTTCTATTACAGTAGTAGAAACTAATATATCTAATTTATGGTTAGTAAAATCATTCATTGTTTTTTCTTTTTCTTTACTATCCATCTTACCATGAATACTTCCTATTTTAAACAAGCGTCCAAATGCATAATTCATTTTTTTCTCCATTTTATTGACACTCATTAATTCTTCATCTTCTTCATTATCAATCATTGGTGCAATTACATATATTTGATGTTTATTATCTAGTTCTATTTTCATCATATTCAAAACATCTGTCATTTCTTTTTCTGTTTTAAAATATGTAATAACTTCTTTTCTTCCAACTGGTTTGGTTTTTATGTTGGATACGTCCATATCACCATATATAGTTAATGCATAAGTTCTTGGAATAGGAGTAGCACTCATAGATAATACATCTGGGCTTATTGCTTTTTCTTTCAAATTATTTCTTTGATTTACTCCAAAACGATGCTGTTCATCTGTTATTACTAATGCTAAATTATTAAATATAACATTGTTTTGAATCAAAGATTGTGTTCCAATTATTAAGTCTATTTCATTATTTTCTAATCCTTTTAAAATTATTTCTTTTTTCTTTTTAGTAGTTGAACTTGTTAATAATTCTATTTTTATATCAATACCTTCAAATAATTTTAATGCTTCTTCATAATGTTGCTTTGCTAATATTTCAGTAGGAGCCATAAATGCACTTTGATAAGAAGCTAAATAATTGGCATATATTGCAATAAAGGCAATAACTGTTTTTCCGCTTCCAACATCTCCTTGTAATAAGCGATTCATTCTTTTTTTCTTGCTCATATCTTGCAATATTTCTTCTGTTGCTTTTATTTGATCTTCAGTTAATTCAAATGGAAGATTTTTAATGAATTTATTAATTTGACTTTTATTTATTTTTCTACTAATAGCAAATTTATCTTCTACTATTTTTCTTTTCATATAACTTATTTTTAATAAATAAGTAAATAATTCGTCATATTTTAACTGTTGTCTAGCATGTTTTAACGAAATAACATCCATAGGTTTATGTATTTGATATATTGCCCATTTATATGAATCAAAATAATATTTATCTGCAATATATTTAGGAACAAAACTTTTTAAATCAAATTCGCCATCAATTGCAGTATTGATAAATTTTGCAATCGTTTTAGAACTAAGTCCATTAGTTGTATGATATTTTGCTTCAATTTTGGGAGTACCATTAAGTAATTCAAAACGAATATCACTAGCGATAATTGTATTTTTAACTTTATCAAATTTTCCAATTACTGTTACTTCTTTTCCATATTTTAGACTATCATATAAATATGTTTGATTATATATTGTTACATTTAAAATTGTTTTATCAGTACTAATTCTAAAAATAATTTTTTTTAAGTTTTTATGTAAATATATAAGCATTGGTTGTCCTTCAATTATTCCATCTATTATTATTTTATCTCCGTTTGATAAACTTCTAAAATCACTTTTTTTAAGTATTTCATATTTATATGGATAAAACTTAATTAATTCTTCTTTTGTAGTTATTGATAGTTTTTTGAATAATTCTACTGTTTTGGGACCAATACCTGAAATTGTATCTAACTGCATATGCATCCTTCTTTCTACTACTTATATAACTATATTATATCATAACTAAAATTTATGACAAGAGAAAAATGTCAATTAATAATTACTTGTCCTCTTTCACATCTATTACCCCATGCATCAATTATTTTATTATTGCGACTAACACAAATTATTTCACAATTATTAGAGCATCTATGACATTCTATTTCTCTTGTCTCATATACTATATTTTCTATATCAAAGTTAAATTCCTTTTCTTTTTGACTTTTTTTAGCCATTATTGCGACTCCTAATGCTCCCATTAGATGAGAATTTTTATCTACAATTATATCTTCTTTTGTTAAGTTTTTAAATGCTTCTACTACTCCGATGTTTTTACTTACTCCTCCTTGAAATACAATTGGAGGTTTTATCTTTTTGCCTTTAGCTAGATTATTCAAATAATTTGCAGCGACTGCTTTACATAAACCCGCGATTATATCTTCTTTTTTATGTCCCATTTGTGCTTTATGAACTAAATCAGATTCTGCAAAAACTGTACATCTAGCTGCAATATTGGTAGGCTTTTTGCTTTTAAGTGCTATTTCTCCGAATTCTTCTACGTTTATTCCTAATCTTGTAGCTTGCGAACTTAAAAATGATCCAGTTCCTGCGGCACATAAAGTATTCATTGCATAATCTGTTACTATTCCATCTTCTAATATAATAATTTTAGAGTCTTGTCCTCCTATTTCAAAGATTGTCTTAACATCTTTATATATGCTAGTAGTTCCTATTGCATGAGCGGTTATTTCATTTTTAATAACGCTTGCATTTAATATTGTTCCAATTAATTTTCTAGCACTTCCTGTTGTTCCTACTGATACTACTTTATACTTTTTTAAATCAATCATTTCTTTTAATTTTTTAATTAATCTTTTTACTGCTTTTATTGGATCTGCTTGTGTATATAAATATTCACTAGCTATTATATTATTATTCTCATCAATAATAACTGCTTTTGTAGAAATACTTCCTATATCAATTCCTAAATAAGCTTTTGTCATATTTACCTTCTTTCTTATTTATTTTATGTCTTAAATTTTATAATATAACAAAATTAAAAGTAACAATATGTTACTTTTAACGGTTGTATACAACTTTTATTAAAAAAGTAGTCTAAATATGTGAATACAAATCGTATTCATAATTATTATAAGCAATTATTTAATTCTTATGATATTTTACTGCATTCATAGCCATTCCTAATACAAATATAAACGATAATGCATAAATCCAAATCATTAAAATAATTAAAGTAGATAAATTACCATAAACTATATCATAGCTTGCAAAATTATTTACATAATATGAGAATATAGCAGTTGCAATTACCCAGCATATTGTTGTAAAAAATGCTCCTTCAGTAGTTTCACTACTAGATACTAATTTACTTGGCGCTATTGTATATATTAATTTTAAATTAAAATATATTATTAAGAAAGTAATTGGCCATTTTACTACGTCATATATAAATGCAATACTAGGTATTATACTTTGTATTTCTTCAAAGTTTCTCAATAGATTTATTATTTGTTCTCCTAATATTGGGACTACTATTAAAAATAAAAGTAATATTACTATTATTATTAATAATAAAACTGATTTAATTCTATCTTTTAACATATCATGTTTTTTTACTTTATATAAAGTATTTGAAGCCACTACTATTGCATAAGTACCATTAGTTGCCACAATAAATGCAATTATGTTAAATATTCCTGTATGAGTATCTAAATTACTTGTTGTAATTAATTCTGTTACAGTATTACTTATTCCTATTGGAAATAAATCATGAACTAAATTAATTATTAAATCTATTGAAATAGAAAAAGAAGAAGCAAGTAAAATTATTATAGTAAAAAGTGGAATTAATGCTAAAACAAAGTAGAAAGCAATATTAGCAGGTAATATACTCATCTCTGGTTTAGTTAAAATATTCAATAAACTTTTTAAATATTCTTTTACTCTACTCTTCATACTAATCGTCCCTTTTTATAATTTTTCTTTTAATGAACGCATCTCTAATGTTGCTTCATTAATAGCATCATCAATAGTTTTTAAGTCATCTTCAATCATACTATATCCAATTGCTGCTCCAAATCCATGTGGAAGATTTTTAAGTTCTTTAAATATTCTTCTAACAAATGCTACTACTTCTTTTTCATCATAACCAACCATATATATCATAAATTCATTTCCATCTGTTCTCATTATATCTGTTTTTTCTAATTGATTATTAATCAAAATTGAAGCAGCTTTTTTAATTTCTTCGTCTCCAACTTCATGTCCAAAATTATCATTTATATATTTGATATTATTTAAGTCAATAATAACTACTGCTTGTGGATATATAACATTTTCTTCCCATTTTTTCATATTATAGTTTAGATAATTTCTATTTTTTAATGAGGTCATTATATCAATAAACTTAATTTTATCATCTTTAGCAATAGTTTTGTTTTTACTTTTTCTTCTTTTAGTTCCTAATACTATAAATATTATACCTACTACTATTAAAACTATTACTACTAAATATTTTAAAATTGTTTTAAATATATCTGCTTTAGTTACATCATAAGTTGTATTATACTCATATTTTATCTGATTATAATCACTACTCATAATATAATTACTAAATAATTTAGCAAAAGTTTCATTTTTATTTACATCACGAATTACAAAACGATAATCACTATCTAATTTATCTTCATGCAATATTTTATAATCTGAAAACTTTCTTGCTTGATAAAATTGATATGTTGCTTTATCTATCATTACTATAGCATTATTATCAATATTTCTAAGTAATTCATCAGTATTGTCATATCTTTTTACTTTTATATCATTAGCACTTAAATAATCATCAATATAACTATTTGCAACACAATAAACTTCCTTTTTTGCCAAACTCTTAATAGAATTAATTGCTATATAGTTTTTAGATAAAATTACATAATCTTCTCTGAATGGAGAAATAGTATATATCTTATCAATATTTGTGCCCTCTGCATTAAAGTTTGCAAAAGCAACATCCACTTCACCATTTGATAAAGCTTGTTTTAAATCTTTTATGTTATCATATTTTACTAATTTAAAATTAACTCCAAACATATCTTCAAAATCACTTAAATAATTAGATAAAGTACCTACAAAACTATCATGATTTATATTTTCAAATGGCATATTTATTACATAACCATATACATATGGATTACTATTATAACTTGCTATTTGTGCTTCTGTTATTGAACTTGATGTATACATATTATTAGTAAAGTTTTTTTGATAAGAAGCTTCATAATCATTATTTTTAAATTGATTAGTATATTTTTTCATTATATTTAATAAAGTATCATTACTATTTACTGTTAAAACATATTTTTGTTTTAAATCATTAATATGATACAAAATATATAACTCATTTTCAAATACATCATCTATATACATTGCTTTAGGAACAATTATATAATCTAACTTTTCATCTTTTAGACTTTTAATTAACTCTTCTTCAGTTTTATATGGAGTATAAGATATATCTGCTACATCAGATAAATAATTACTAATAGTATCATTATCTGTATTTAAAATACCTACTTTGCTATTAAATAAATCATCATTCTTATCAATATTTTTTAATTTATTTGATACTACTATATAATTATCTTCAAATAACAAAATATCATTATTTGATAATACATCGCTAGGATTTAATATTCTAAAAGATACATTTTTATAAGTTGTATTATTTTCAGTTATATATGATATTTTATTAAATTCAACATCATATTTTTCACTAAAAGTATTTAAAAAATCAAAAGATACTCCTTCTCCATTTTTTCCATATATAGGAATGTCATTGTAAATGCTAACATCAATTACATTATTAGAATTATCTTTTAACCATTTTTTTTCCATTAGTGAAAAACTTGAATCATCTTTGCTATAATTTAAAATAAATATTAAAACTGTTATTAGTAAAATTACGCCAATAATAGTTAAAATTATTATTTTATTTACTTTGTTTTTGTTTTTCATTTTATCACCTAACTATTTACCCAACCAATACCATCAATTTTAGGATGTTTATTTCCTGTTATTACATAACCATCATCTTTATTTTCTACTAAAAAGAAACTAAAGTCATAAAATTCTAACTCATTTTCTTCAAAATTATCTAATGATTTGGTAGCAATTTCTTTTGCAGTATCAAGTTTAGTTTTTTCTTTAAAAGTAATATTTAGATAAACTATTTTTCCTTGAATACGTAAACTACAATCTTCTACATTGTCATCTTCTTTGATTGTATTAGCAATATCATTTAATTTATCATCACTAATCTCAACATTATCAATACCATCTAGTCTATCTCCATATTCATTAGAAAACTTTCCAAAAAACATACTAATAAACATTATTAACATTATTAAAAATAAGATAAGTGCTAATGCACTAACAATAAATAACCCCTTATGATTTGCATATAATTCTTTTATTTTTTTCATAATTACCTCTTTTCTATCTAGCAATATTATACTATATTATAATGTATTAATCAAGATTTTTTACAATTTTGTAGGTTCAAAGTCAATTGCAATATCAACTTTGTTTTCTTTTTTGTAATGTTCATTTATTGTTTTTAGACTTTTAAATAAATTATCATCATTTCTATATTTTATTATACATTGATAATTATATATATTATTAATACGGAAAACATTAGCCATTGTAGGTCCTAAAATTATTGTATTCTTATCTAAGTTTTTTCTAAGAAAGTCTCCTATTTTGTGAGCATGTTTAAAGCCTAGTTCATAGTCTTTAGAATTTATTTTTACTAATACTAAATAATAATATGGTGGATATTTTAGAGTTTTTCTAAGTTTCATTTCTTCTTGATAAAATCCTAAATAGTTATGATTTTTGGCATATTTAATACTATAATGTTTCTCATTATAAGTCTGAATTATTACTTCTCCCGGACAACCCGCTCTACCTGCTCGTCCGGATACTTGTGATAATAATTGAAATGTTCTTTCACTACTACGAAAATCTGCAATATTAAGACTCATATCAGCATTAATTACTCCCACTAGTGTTACTAAAGGAAAATCTAGTCCTTTTGCTATCATTTGAGTTCCTAATAAAATATCATATTTGTGTTCTAAAAATTCTTTTGTTATTTTAGAGTGCATTCCTTTTTTACCAGTTGTATCTGCATCCATTCTAATTATTTTATAAGTTGGAAACATTTTTCTAATTTCTTCTTCTAATTTTTGAGTTCCTAATCCATAATCTTTTAATTCATTACTATGACAATTAGGACAAATATCATATTTTGGGGTTTTAAAACCACAATAATGACAACGAAGTGTATTAGTAGTTTTATGATAAGTTAGACTAATATCACATCTAGGACATTTTGCTACATAGCCACATGCTTGACAAGTTATCATTGATGAATAACCACGACGATTTAATAATAATATTACTTGTTCATTGTTTTTTAGTTTTTCTTCTATTTTTAATTTTAATAAATTAGAAAAGATAAAATTGTGTTTTTTTACTTCTTCTTTCATATCAACTATATGTATTTTTGGTAAAGTGGCTAAACCTGCTCGTTTGGTTAATGTTAGTAATTTATAAACTTTGTTACTAGCACGTGCAAATGATTCTAAACTTGGAGTAGCACTTCCTAATACTACAGGGCATTTGTGATATTTGCTTCTTTTTTTTGCTATATCAATAGCATTATATCGCGGATTTGAATCCTGTTTATAACTTGGTGTGTGTTCTTCATCTATAATAATTATTCCTAAATTTGTTAGTGGTGCAAAAATAGCACTTCTAGCGCCAATTACTATTTTTACTTCTTTTTTTATTATTTTTCTATATTCATCATATCTTTCTCCATCTGATAGTCCACTGTGAAGAATTGCAATATTATCTTTAAATTGATTAGTAAATCTACTAACTATTTGAGCTGTTAGACTTATTTCAGGTACTAAAACAATGGCAGTTTTATCTTTTTTTAATACTTCTTTTATTATTTGTATGTATACTTCTGTTTTACCACTTCCTGTTATTCCATATAATAAATAAGTAATACTATTTTCTAAACTATTTATTATTTCTTCTGTTACTTTTTCTTGTTGTTCATTTAGTTTTATTTCTTTTTTAGTAGTAATTATATCAGGATGATATCTATTTTCTTCTTCTTCAATTATCCTTATTAATCCGTGTTTAATTAATGTATTTATAGTACTATTTAAGCTATTTATTTTTACCTTATCTTCAATAATTATTTTTTCTAGCAATTCTTGTTGCTTTATATATTTAGTATTTTCTATATAATCACTTACTTCTTTTATTTTTTTATTTAAAACTAAATATCTTACTTTTTTAATAGCTATATTAGTATTATGATTAGCTTTATATGCTTTTGGTAACATTGTTTGATAAGCACTTATTAAAGAACATAATGTACTATTAGCAATATATTTTCCTAAACTTAACATTTCACTATTTAATATTGCTTCTTTATCTACTAAATCTATTATTTCTTTTATTTCAAACTCTGCCTTATATTCTTTCATTAATTCCATAACAAAACCCTCTAGTTTTTGATTATTAAATGGAACTAGTACTCGCATACCTATTTTTATTTTATCTTCTAATTCTTTTGGTATTTTATATACAAAATATTTATCTAATTTTTTAATACTTATTTCGATAATAACATTTGCATACATTATATCACCTCATAACCATCTAGAATTTAATTGTTTTAATTGATTTATATTAATGTATTCTTCTTCTAAATTTATTATTTTATTTACTAATAAATTATTGTTGCTATTTATATCTTTTAATTTTATATATCTTTTTACTTTTTTATGAAAAATATTATCTGTAATATATAAATAAATGGATAAATCTAATTTTTCTAATAAATCACTATTTATATTTGTAAAAACTATATCTTTATACCACTGTAACAAATTATGAGTAAAAATATCATTATTATTATAATCATAATTTACTATTTTTTTAAAATAATTAGGAAGTAATTTTTGCAATTTATCACCCCATATAACTATATAAATTATAGCATAAGATAATTAAAATTACAAAATAAACGTATGTTTGTAAATATATTAAAAAAAAGAATACTTATTCTTTTAGTATGCTGAAATATTTATATTAACTTTTTTATTGCCTTCTAGATGGGCACTAGCTTGGACAATGGTTCTAATTGCATTAATAACACTACCATCTTTGCCAATTACCTTTGGCATTTCACTATTAGGTATCATTACTTCAATTAAGATTACTTCTTCATTGTCGCTTGCAAATTCTTTTACTGATACACTTTCTGAATCTGCAACTATTTTTTTAATAATTGTATCAGTTAATTCTACTAAATTCATTATTTTCCTTGTTTTTTATTATGATATTTTTCCATAATACCTGCTTTTGATAAAATACTTCTAGCGGTATCTGTTGGAATAGCACCCTTTTCTAACCATGCAATAGCGGATTCATCATCAACTTTTATTTCAGCAGGATTTTTAAGTGGATTATAAGTTCCTAAATTAGCAATGAACTTGCCATCTCTAGGACTTCTAGAATCTGCAACTATTATGCGGTAGAAAGGAGTTTTTTTTGCACCCATTCTTTTTAATCTAATTTTTACTGCCATATTTTTGCCTCCTTCTTTATTGCATTATATCATAGTCAATTATCTCTGTCAACCTTTTTGTGTTACAGTTGCAATTATTTGTCTTATTTTTTCTATTGGTATAAATCCAATATGTTTATCTACTTCATTTTTATCTTTGAAAAATATTAATGTTGGTACACTCATTATCCCATAATCTCTAGCTAATTGTTCATGTTTATCTACATCTATTTTTACTACTGTAACTTCTTTTGATATTTCTTCTAATACTGGAGATAACATCTTACAAGGACCACACCAAGTAGCAAAAAAATCAACAATTAGTATTTTATTATCATTTATTAAATCTTCTAAATTTTCGTCTTCTAAATGTATTAAAGCCATTTTATCCCTCCTTATATTGTTCTATAAATGCTGTATTATCTAAATGAAGTTTATTTTTTTCAATTAATTTCTTTGTACTATCATATGTTATAAAATCATTTTCTAACATAAATTCTAATACTTCTTCATTTAGTTGTTCTTCTGTTTTATTATTTCGATTATCAATTATATTATATATTTGACCATATAAAGTTACTGTTTCATCTGCAAAATTACTTAAAAATGGTGTTTCTTCTAATATTTTATTAGCATAATTTGACTCTTTTATCATTGTTAAATTAAATACTGGTAAACTTAAGACAAATAAAATTATAAATGCATAAACATAATATTCTACTGCTCCTACAAATATGCCTAATATTTTAGATGGTATGTTTAATATTACTGTAAACTTTAAAATTAGTTCTAGTAATCCCGTTACTACTAGTAATACTCTTAAAGCAAATAATAATAGGCAAAATATAAATACAAATGCAAATATTTGATATAAAACTACATTTAATATTTCTATTCCTTTAAATATTCCCCATAGATTAAAAAATGGTAAATTTTCATAAAATATAACACTTAATTGATCTTTAAATGTAAATGCTACAATTATTATTACTAATGTTCCAACAAAACTAGTTAATTTTTGTAATGCACCATGTTTAAAACCTATAATAGCACCCATTATTATGAATAATATTATTATTATATCTATTAAATTCATATAAAAACTCCTTTACTTGTTCTCTTAATAATTATACAATAAATTTTAATAAAAGAAAATACTTTTTTACATTTATTGTTATTTTTATTTTTATATGTTAAAATCTTAACTAGGAAGTGATAAAATGGCAAATTCTACTAAAGTTATTAAAATTAATGAAACAACTAAAGAGAAAATGATTAAATTTTATGCAGATAAGATGCGTGATAATACACCTAAATACGCTATTTTTCAAGCTAAAGATGGAGATACTACTATAACACTATATTCTTCTTTAAAAGTAGTTTTTCAGGGACTAGATGCTGATATTGATGCTAATATGTGGCAAGAAATTAACAATGGTATGGATATTGATGATTTTACTGAAGATGTTAAAACTAATAGTAATAGTGATAATAAAGAAATTCCTATAAACATTAATTCTATTGGTTCTGATGAAGTTGGTACTGGAGATTATTTTGGTCCAATTATTGTTACTGCTAGTTATGTTAGTAAAGAAAATATTGATTTCTTAGTTGATTTAGGTGTTAGAGACTCTAAAAAAATATCTGATGAGATTATTTTAAAAACAGTACCAAAGATTATTAAAAAAATTCCATATAAGTCTATTATTTTATCTAATAATCAATATAATAAATTTCATAATAAAGATATGAATATGAATAAAATTAAAGCTGTTTTACATAACAAAGTATTATGCGAATTAATTAAAGAAAATAATTTTGATTACGATTATATAGTTATTGATCAATTTGAACCTGAAACTAGTTTTTATAAGCATCTTGGTAATGCAAAAGATGTTATTAAAAATGTTACTTTTATTACAAAAGCCGAAGATAAATGTTTGTCTGTTGCAGTTTCTTCTTTAATTAGTAGATATTTGTTTATTAAAAAGATGGAAGAATTAGGAGATAAATATGGAATGTTTTTACCTAAAGGATCTAGTAGCTATGCTGATGATGTTGCAATTAAATTGGTGCAAAAATATGGTGTTGATGTTTTAAGAGATGTTGCTAAATTAAATTTTAGTAATACTAGTCGTGTTATTAAGTTTAAATAACTATTCTTCTACTAAATTACTTATTATTCTAAATACTGATTCAATCGACTTTTTTAAATATTTATTTATTGTTAAAGATGCATTTGTTACTGTTTTAGTAAATTTATTAGTATAATCTTTATGTGTATTTACTATATAATCATTTAAGTCTATATCTTTATTATTTGCTACATCAGCTTCAAATTCTTTCATTTTTTCTTCAGTCAATACTCTTTTATTTGATAGTTCATATTCGTAATAGCCACTCATCCCAATTACATATGTAATTAAAAAAGCTAAAAATGAGGTTATTAACAAAAGTTTGAGTAATGTTTTTTTACTCATTTTTTTCTCCGTTTATATAATAGTTTAATATATTAGTTAAAGCCTCAATACTATTAAATACCTCTTCTATGGTATTATCCACTCCTCCTAGTTCTATTAATATGCTATTAGGACTTAAATCTTGATTATATATTCCATCTACACCCACTCCTTCTTTTTTATATATTCCTCTTGTTAAACTTGGATAATATTTATTAATCAAATCATTTAATTTTGTGGCTATTTCTAAATTCTTCTCATAATTTTCATGTTCTAATCCTACTACAAAAAGTATTTTTGCATATTTTTTATCATCAATGGTAGTAGTAGTTATTTCTCTACTTACTGAATCTCGATGAATATCAATAAAATATTTAAGACTTTGATATTTGCTTTTTTTATCTAATATTAATAACCTTGTAGCTTTATATGATGCAGAATAATCCCAACCATTTATATTTAGAAAATCTGTTATATTACTATCTTCTACTATTGTTGGTATATTTATTTTATTTAATTTTTCTTTTAAAATATAAGATGCCATTAATACATTTGGTGTAATGCCATATATATCTAAATTTTTATTATTATAATTTTCTAATTGGTGTGTATTATAAATATATATTATAGGATTTAGTGATTCTTTGGGATTTGGATCTTCTATATATTCACTAACTTTTTTTAATTCTTCTAAATTATCATATTCATCTTTGTTATTATTTATTTTTTTATTTTGATTAAAAATTGTATTATTAAGTAAACTTGATGGATTTGTTAAATCTATATCTAATATTAATTGCATTGTTTTATTAACTACTGTAGTTAATTTTAAATTATTAAATTGATCTATATTACCTCCATTTAATAAAAAGTTAATAAATTGTTCATTATTTATTTTGTTATCATTTTTCATTGACATATAAAAAGATGCGGAAAAGGCAAAATAAATAATTAATAAATAGATTAAGTATCTAAATTTTAATATTTTTCTTTTTTTAGGAGTTTTTAGTTTCATTTTATTAGGAGTATTCATACAATCACCAATTATATTATATTATTTAAAAATGCGTTATTTGTCGATGTAGTGCATTATTTATAGAACTTGCTATTAAATCACTTAATTTTTCTATTACATAATCTATTTCTTTTGGTGTAACCATTAAATTATAGTTAAGAGAATTTAATACTTCTAATATTAAAGCTTTTTTATCTTCTTCTGCTAATTCTCCAATTAAACCTAATACTTGTTTTTTTTCTTCGCTGTTTAAATTATTGTTTTCAATTTTTTTCTGATAGTTATCTAATTTAGTTATTGTTAGTTTATTTTTGTCATAATTATTTTTTATATAAGATAAATGTTTGAATAAATAATTTATAGTGTCATTTACTATAGTAGCAGATTCTACTACTGTTGGAACTCCTATTGCAATTACGGGTATTTTTAAAATGTCATAGCTTATTTCTTTTCTACTATTACCAATACCACTACCAGGATGTATTCCTGTATTGGTTAGTTGAATTACTTTGTTTACTCTATTTATTGATAAAGCCGCTAGTGAGTCTATTATTATAAGAAAATCTGGTTTTATTTTATCAACTATTGCTTTTATTATATCACTTGTCTCAATTCCTGTAGTTCCCATTACTCCTGGACTAAGAGCACTAACACTTCTTATTCCGTCTTTTACATTAGTATTTAATGCAAATAAGTGTTTAGTTACTACTATTTTTTGAATAGTTAATGGTCCTAGAGAATCTGGAGTTGATTTTATATTTCCTAATCCTACTATTAAGCATTCTGCTTTTGGTTTTATTTTTAATTTTTTTATTATTTTTTTTAGTTCTTCTTCTAGTACTTTGCCTACTTTTTCTCTAGTTTCAAAATTAGTTATATCATCAAAACTAATAGTTATATACATACCTTCTTTTTTTCCGATTTGACTACTTATATCTTTTTTTACATTTGCAGTAGTAATAGTTATATTATCTTTAGTTTTACTTATAATATTTTTATTGTTTTTATCTATTAATTCCACTACTAAGTCTGTTCTTATTAATTTATTTTCTAATTTTATTTTATTTTCCATTTTATATCCTTTCTTTCTATTAATATTTTGACTATTTTTACTAAATTTATTTAAAAAATATGTGAATAATTAGTGAAAATGTTACATTTTTTTGAATCCAATAATTAGTAAAAATGTTACATTGAATTAATTAGTGATTAAATGATTTATTCGCTAATAATTAGTGAAAATGTTACATTATTTTATAATTGACAAAATACGATAGATTGATTACAATAAAAAACATTACTTGAGGGGATATGGCAACACTGAGGAGTGACCAGAGCACTTAAGTAATGCTATACAAAAAAGTTTATATTC
>CALVVX010000021.1 GCA_944364015.1 uncultured Bacilli bacterium
TTGTTTTTTTTTTTTCTGTCGTTTCTATTATCTTTTTTTTGATTTCTTTGTTATTTTTTTTGTATAAATTATATTTTCGCTTTAATGTTGTATATTCTATTTCATATTCACTTGCTATTTTTTTTAGGCTTAATTCTATTAAAATTTCATCTTCTATTTTTGTTAACTCTTTTATGCTTTCTTCTATATATTTGGCTAATTCTTTTGTATCTGCTAGATTTTTGTCTTTTTTTAATTGTTGCATTTTGAATTCTACAACACTCATTGCTTTATTAATTTTGTTAATAAACGCTTCTTTCCCTCTTTTGATAATGTAATCATCTGGGTCCATATTATCTTCTAATCTAATAATCTTGGGAATAACATTTATTTTTTCTAATATTTCAATAGCACTGATGGTTGCTTCTTCTCCAGCGGTATCACCATCAAAGCATAATATTATATTATCTGTCATTTTTTTTACTATTTGTGCTTGTTGTTTTGTGAATGCAGTTCCCATAGTGGCTACACAATTAGTAATTCCTATTGTATCAGCACGTATTACATCCATGAATCCTTCCATTATTATAATGTAGTCATTTTTCTTTAAATGCTCTTTGGCATTGTGATAATTGTATAAAATATTTCCTTTTTTAAAAATTTCAGTTTCTTTAGTGTTTATATATTTGCTGTTGTCTTTGATGTTATAAATACGTGCAGAAAATGCTACTGTTCTTCCTGATAAATCAAATAAGGGAAACATTATACGATTTAAAAATAAGTCATTCCCAATACTATTAGATAAGCCTAATTCTATTAATTTTTCTAATTTTTTGCCTTTGGCTACTAACATTTGACTTAATCCGCTTTTTGATAATGATAAGCCTATTTTAAATTTTTTGATTGTTTCTCTATCTATTTTTCTATCTTCTAAATATTTTAGAGCATTTTTCCCCATGCTACTATGCAAATTATTTTGATAATATTTTAGGGCCAATTCATATATTTGGTATTCTTCTTGATTTGTTTGAACTTTTTTTACATCTTGAGAAAAGTTATATCCTAATTGTTCTCCTAATAAGGTTACTGCTTCAATAAAATTGATATGTTCATATTCTGATATAAATGTAAACACATTGCCAGTAGCACCACATGAGAAGCATGTATATATTTGTTTTTCAGGACTTACACTCATGCTTGGATGATTATCATCATGAAATGGACAAATTCCAAAATAGTTTTTACCTTTTTTGACTAAATTTACGTATTTAGATATAACATCTACGATGTTTGTTTTGCTTCTTATTTCGTTGATAATTTCATTAGTAATTTTTTGCATATTATCACCTTACTTTAGAAACATTGCATCTCCAAAAGAGAAAAATCTATAATTATTTTTAACTGCTTCATTATAAGCGTTAAGTATTATTTCTTTACTGCTAAATGCTGATACTAACATTAAAAGAGTTGATTTTGGTAAATGAAAGTTTGTTATTAATGCGTCGATTGCTTGAAATTTATATCCAGGATAAATAAATATATCTGTAAAGCCTTCACATTCACAAAATTTATTATACTTATTTATAATGGTTTCTAATGTCCTAGTGGTTGTTGTTCCAACACTTATTATTCTTTTTCCTTCCAATTTTGCTTGATTTAGTATTTGAGCTGTTTCTTTTTTCATTTGATAAAATTCACTATGCATTTTATGTTTAGTAACGTCTTCTACATTAACCGGTCTAAATGTTCCAAGTCCAACATGCAAAGTAATATAGCAGACTTGAATTTGCTTTTTTTTGATTTTTTCTAATAAATCTTTGGTAAAATGTAATCCTGCTGTTGGTGCTGCTGCACTTCCTCTGTTTTTTGCATATACTGTTTGATATCTATTTTTGTCTTCTAGTTTTTCTTTTATATATGGTGGTAATGGCATTGTACCTAGTTTTTCTAACAATTCATAAAATATTCCTTCGTAAGTGAATTTTAAAATTCTAATTCCTTCTTCTTCTACTTCCATACATTTTGCTTTTAGTAAGCCATCGCCAAATGTTATTATATCATCTTTTTTAATTCTTTTAGCATGTTTTACCAAACATTTCCATGTATCTTCACTTATATTATTTAAAAGTAATATTTCAATTGCAGCATTTGTTTCTTGTTTTGCCCCATACAATCTAGCAGGTATTACTTTGGTATCGTTTAATACTAAAATATCGCCTTTTTCTAAATAATCAATAATATTACTAAATCGTGTATGCTCTATTTTCCCATTTTTTCTGTCTACTATCATAAGCTTGGATTCATCACGTTTTGAAATTGGTTTTTGAGCAATCAGCGATTCTGGCAAAATAAAATCAAACTCATCAGTTTTCATATTTTTTCCTCTCAAACAACTATTATATATTATGGTTTACCATATTTTTTGTTATTTAGCATTAAAAATGTTGCAAAAATACAACATTCACATGTTACATATGATATCATATACTTCTATTTTTTGTCAACCTTTTTTTCTAAATTTTTGCTTCAATTCTATTTAATCTTTCAACGCTTACTAAAAAGCTTCTATAATTTACGTTGATGGTTCCCATAACCTCGAAGTTTGATAATATTTGACTGTAATATGTATATATTAATAGTATTGTATCTATACTCATTTGGTTTATAAATACTAGATGAATTCCGTATAATAAAATTAAATATCTAGTTATTTCAATGATGGTTAGTGTTACATAAATAATTAATTGTGCTATTATATTAAATTTTGCATTTGATTCTAAATAATCATCACTGCGATTAAAAAATCTTTTTGTTAGTGCTTCAGTATTGCCTTTTGACTCTTTTATACAGGCATATAAATCGTTTATCACTATTGTTTTCCTGTCTAATGATTTTTTTCTTGAGTGATTGAGGTTTTGTACATATTTTCCAGATAATAATATTATTGCTACTAATATTACAGAAACAATTAGTGTTATTAAAAATAAATATAAATCTATAGATAAAAAATAGATGTAAATAATTAAAAATTCTAATATTTGTATTATTCTTGTTATTAGATTGCCTAAAAATGTACAAATTATATCTATATCTTCATTTGAAATATTATTGTATTCTCCAAGTGTTAATTTTTTTATACTTTCTTTTTTACCAAAACCTATGAGTTTTATGTACCCTGAATATATTTTGTTATAAAACTTATACCATGTTTTCTGATTTAAATATTCCCAATAATAATGGAGTATAGATAGAATAAGTGCAATAATAACTAGAAAGTATGCTTTATCAAACATTCCTTCTGTTAGTCTTCCTACTGCTTTTGTCCAAAATATAGGAATTATCAATAACAATCCCCTTATAAAAATCGATGTTGTTATCTTATATAAAAATTCCTTTTTTGCTCCTAGTATTATTGTTTTGGTTGTCAATTATATCACCGCTTTTCTAGAAAAACAGTATCGCCAGTAACTAAATTGTATTTTTGGGAATTATCTTTATCAATATGCATTTCTAATACGAAATTATCTGCTTTTTTTATGTGAACATTTTTAATGACAATTCCTTTTTTTGTTATAACATTTACTATACTATTGTTACTAAACTCTTTTAGTTCTCCACTATTAGCATGGATATGATTAACTGATGTTATACAACATTTTTTTATTTCTTTTTCTCCTTTCGGTCCTATTATTGTTATGTCTTTTGCGTCTTTTAAATCTCCCGAGTCTCTGATTGGTAAATCAAGCCCAAGTATATCACTATCACTTTTTGATAGTTCTACTTGAGTATAACTTCTTATTGGTCCTACTACTCTAACTTGTTTAATTATGCCAGTGGCTGTTTTTAAATCTACTGTATCTAAAGTTGCAAATTCTCCTTTTTGTGATAAATCGTTTCTTTTTTTGAAATTATATCCGACGCCAAATAAAAAGTCTGCATCTTCTTTACACAAATGAACGTGTCGATTTGATACTGCTACGTTTATTTCTATCATTGATTCCTCCTATCTATTATTAAATATAATATTATTATAATACTAATAATTAATCTTAATATTTATATTTTGATTTAATTACTTTTCTATTTTATCTAATTTAGTCATTTAATTTTTATCATTTATTGATTTTGATGATGAAAATTTACTTGATATCTTTTTTTCACAAAGATAAATTAAACAATTTAACTTTGTGATGAGATGATTTGTTTTTAGTGCTTCTAAATCATTTATATGTATATATTCACTTGCAAATTTAATTTCATTTTCGTATAAATCTTTTGTATATTTTAAATTTTCTTTTAATATTTTTAATTCTTTTGATGAGAGTTTTTCAAAGTCTATGTAATTTATAAAACTTTCACTTGAAAAAATTGTACTTGTTATTCTTTTATCAATTTTAAAAAACTTTCCATTATTTATAATTTCTGATATTGGTTTAAACGTATAATTTTCATTTAAAAAAATATTTATAAATGTATTATTTTCGTACTCTTTTAATTTTAAATTTTCTTCTGAATTTTGATTTTCTAATGTTTTTTTTGCTGCTATATAATTGTCAAAAACAATCGTTGGATTATAATTTAGATAATCTAACATGTATTTTTCTTCTATTGCTTCTAGTTTATCTTTATTTTCTTTATAAATTTTAGGGTGGCTATTTTTTAAATATTTTATAGTCTTTACAATCGAATATATGTTAGCATCTATTTCAGTATAATAGTTGTCATAATTTTCAAAATAAGTTGTTGATTTTACTAATCTCTCCATCGTTATTACAAAGTTTTCATAACTGTCTTTTTCATACTTTGTCTTAATTATGTGCCTTAATTCATGATACGTAGTTCTTATAATTTTTATTATATCATTATCACTTGAATAAAAAACATTATACTTTTTTAGAAATACTACTATTCTTTTTTCACTATATGATTCTGTGAAGTCTCTTTTTATCATTGGCATAATAAAATACGTTGCTTTTTTTAGTAATGTATTCGTTTTTGTTAAAGCTATTTTCTTATAATATCCATATATTGTTATTAAGTTAACTTCTATTTGTATATTACTTTCGTTTACTTCTTCACTAACAATTTCGTTAATTATTCTTTTTATTATACTTTTTTTCATATTTTCTCCTAATTTTATATCATTATGTTGTTTATACATTTTAATAATCTTATTTAATAGAGTAACTCTTTTGATTTAATATAAATGTTTTTGAATTTTTTAGATTTTTATTCATATACTTTAATGATAGAAAGGATGATTTATTTTGAATGGAAACTATTATCAAAATCCAATTTTTCCTGGTCAAGGGCTGATAAATAACACCGTTCCTAATCAGCAAAGTGTTCCTAGTTTACAAAATCAGATGGATATAGATGAACAATCATATATTGAAAATATATTGCGTCTTAATAGAGGTAAAAAAGCTCGTTTTCATATTACAGTGCCAGGGTCAAAAGAATGGCAAGATCGTGTGTTTAACGGACTTATCGAGCAGTCGGGAAAAGATCATATTATTGTGTCAAACCCTGAAACTGGTGAATGGTATTTAATTTTGATGATATATTTAGATTTTGTTACTTTCGAAGAGCCAATTAATTATAGCAAAGAATTTGTTCTGCCTAATTAATGGCTTTTTAGCTTTTCCCGATATATTCCTACTTCATAGATAGATTAATTTCTATTCTCCATAGGCTTAAATTCCGATGGCTGCCACCGTACTTTTTCTATTTTTGATAATGTTGCACTAATCCACAAGATAAGATGTTTAGACTAGCGTTTATATCTCTATCTAATATTCTGTTACATACTGGACAAATGTAACTTCTTATGGCTAAATCTTTTGTTATTTTGTTTTGATGACCACAATGACTACATATTTGACTACTTGGATAATAAGGATCAACTTTATAATAGTATTTGCCTTGTTGTATGCTTTTATGTTCTATGAGTTTACATAATGTTATAAAGCTAGCATCATTTATATATTTAGATAAATTCGATTTATTCTTCATCATTTCTATTGTATTCAAATTTTCTGTTACTATTATATCATGATCATTTACTATTTCATTAGCAATTTCATTTAGATAATATTTCCTACTATTTTTAATTTTTATATGTAGCTTATTAATTTTTAACTTTGTTTTACAATAATTTTTTGTTTTATTTTTTCTTCTTGACAATTCTTTTTGTAGTCTTTTTAAGCGCTTTTCATATTTAATTATTGTTTTTTTATTACTATATTTTATTCCATCACTTGTGGTTATTAAATCTTTTATTCCTAAATCTAGCCCTACAATAGTTTTAGGTGTTACTTTTTCTTCTTGTTTTTGTATTTCTTTATATAATGCACTTGCATAATATTTATTATTTAATTCTTTTGTTACTGTTATACTAATTATGTCCCCATTTATTTTTGTCGTTTTTTTGTATCCTTTTATTTTTATATAATTTAGTTCTGGAAGTTTTATTTTTTGTTTTTCTATATTTAGTTCTATGTTTGCATCTTTGGTTATGTGTGTTGGTTTAAAATATGTTATTTTATAACTTTGTTTTTGATATTTCTTTTTAAAGTTTGGTATGTTTGATTTTTGGGATAAATATAGTTTGTAATTGTCTTCTAATTGAAATATGGCACATCTTAGTGCACAACTGTCTATTTCTTCTAAAAATGGATATGTTTTTATTAGATTTTTTAAATCTTGGCATAAGTATTTCGATTTTTTATATCCTTTTTTGGTTTGATAGTTTAAATAATAGTTATAGACAAATCTTGTACATCCGATTGTTTTATTAATTTGGTGTCTTTGCTGTTTAGTTGGATATAATCTAAATTTGTATGCTTTATATGTTGTCATTGTTTTGCTCCTTTCCTTTTGGCTCAAGCGTATCAAATAAACAATTGTTTGTCAATGCTTTTTTAGTTGTTTTTATGTTTTTTTTGTATCTTTTTTGATTTGTTTTGTGCCTTAATTTGTAAGGTTTAGAGCTTCACAATTTGATAATAAATTTTATAAATTTTAAATTATTTTTAAATTTTTTATTTATTTTTAAATTATTTGTTTTAATTGTTGTATAACTTGATCAACAACGTATTTTTTGCTATTTTCGCGTGTGTCGTTATCAAGGTATATTTTTTTATTATAATATTTTTTTTGGCTAGAGTTGTAAATACTGATATATACAACATTATCTTTGTCAAATTGGTTGTTTTTATCTGGTTTGTTGAGTTTGCCTGTTATTCCAATTCCATAATTTGCATTTGCTATGTTTGCAATAGTATGTGCCATGTTAGATGCTACTTCTTGACTATATACAGTATATTTTTCAATTAGTTGTTTGTCTACTCCTAATTTTATTTTATATTCATTTGAATATGGGACTACACCAAATTTATATACTTCACTTGCTCCTTCAATATTGGTTATTGTGTTTGCCAGTAAACCTCCTGTGCAGGATTCCATAGTTGATATGGTTTGATTTAGCTTTGTAAGTTTTTCTACTATTTCTTTCATCACTTGTTTATATCCACCATTATTTTAATGGCATCATTGTTTGGAGATAATAATTTGGTATAGGCTTCTTGCGTTTGGTCTAATGGTATTGTCTCATCTAAAAATTTTAAAACGTCAATTTTTTTGTTTGATATTAGTTCTATGCATCTAATAAATTCTTCTTTTGTGTAGGCAATGGCACCGATTATTTTTAGTTCATTCATTACTGCGATAATACTTGGAGTGGTTATTGGTGTTGGTGATACTCCTACTAGTACTATTGTTGATCCTGGCTTTGCAAATGTTAGGGCACTGGTTACAGCATCAGAGTTTCCACAACATTCAATTGTTTTATCGTAACTAGAGGTGTTTTGTTGCAAAAATTTTGAGTATTCTTCTTTGTTAGATACATTAATAAATTCATCCACTATTTTTAATTTTAATGCTTTTTCTCCACGATTTGGATTTGTTTCTAGTAATGTTATTTTATTTGCACCTGCTATTTTGGCAAACATTGCACTGGTTAGTCCGATTATTCCACCACCAATTATTAATACTTTATCTCCTATTTCTATGTCCGCTAGGTTTATGGCATGTAATCCGACTGCGGTTGGTTCTACCATTGCGGCTTCTTCATTGGTTATGTTATTATCTAATTTTATAACCATATCACTTCTTACTTTTACTTTTTCACTTAAGCCTCCTGGATAATCTAGTGATAATCCAACTGCGTGAGTCCATGTTTCTTTACAGTAGTTTACATTACCACTTTCGCATGCTTCACAATTTAGACATGGTGATATTGGTAATGCTGTTACTCTATCTCCTTGTTTTAAATCTGTTCTATTGCCAGGGTCGATTACTGTTCCACTAAATTCATGTCCCATAATTAGTCCTTGAGGATTTCCTAATTCAAAATTATGTAGATCTGATCCGCAGATTCCACATTTGTCTACTTTTATAATAACGTGCTTATTATCTATGATTGGTTCTTCTGTTGTTGTTAGTATTAATTTATTTTTTCCTTTTAATTTTATACATTTCATTTTTTTCCTCCTTATTTGTTTTTAATGTAAATATATTTTTATTTGTTGTTAATTTGAGAATAATACTGTTTCTGATTTATATTGTTTAATGATAATTTTTAGTACTACTATAATTATTGTTATTGTTGATAATAACATTAAGGCTATGTTTAATATACTTATATTTTCGTTTACTATATCACTAAATATCATTGTATAATTTAAAAATGGTATTAAGGCGTATATTATGTTTGTGTCGAGATTTACCATAAATGCTATTAGTGATGGAAATAATGATATAAATGTAAGTGGTGTTAAAGCACTTTGTGCTTCTTTGAATGATTTTGATTTGCTAGCTATTGCTATGCATAGTCCACTTATTAAAAATGAATAAGCTATGATTGTTATTATTGCATATATTATGCTACTTGTTGATAGTATAATGTTTGCATCTTCATATATCGAAAACATGTCTTTTGCTATAAATAAAGATATTATTGTTAGTATTAAGCTAATTAGTCCTGTAATTATTGATGATATTGTTACGCTTAAAAATTTTCCTATTATTATGTCTTTACTTTTTATTGGAAATGTTAGTAATGTTTCTAATGTTCCTCTTTCTTTTTCTCCTGCGGTTGTATCAGTTGCGGGATATGTTGATGATACTGTTATTGCCATCATTATAAATAAAAATGCATATACTGTCATATAGTTTACAAAAAAGTTTTGTTCTTGAGTTATATTTTGGTTAATTGTTATTATGTTTATGACATCAGATGAATTTATCTGATTATTAGTTAGATATTCTGTTTGTAGATATTGTTTGTATGTAGTTAAATAATTTTGTGCTAAGGCTGCTGATAAAGTTGTTATTTCGTTATCTACTCCATTTATTGTATAATTATTGTTTTCTTTTGTTATGTATAAATTAATTTCATTGTTTTTGTATTTTTTTTCTAATTGTTCTTTTGTGTCATATACATAATTTATATTATATTTTTCTATTATTTCTTTTTCTATTTGCGTTGGTTCGTAGTTTATACCTATTGTATTATATTGACTAATGTCTTTGTGCATTTGAGTTTCAAATAAAGCTGACATTCCCAATACTAATAGTGGTATCATAAATGGAATAATTAACATCATTGCTAGTGATTTTTTATCTCTAAACATTTCTCTTATTTCTTTTTTAAATACTAAATATAGATTACTTTTCATCTGTTCCACTTCCAATCAGGCTAAAAAAGGCATCTCTTAAATTTGTTGTTTTAGTTTCCTTTTTGATTTCTTCTGCAGTTGCTTGTTTTATTATTTTTCCTTTGTTTATCATTACAACTTTATCACAAATATTTTCAGCTTCTTCCATATAATGAGTTGAATATAAAATTGTTTTCCCTTTTTGTTTTTCTTGTTTTATAAAGTCTAGTATTATTTGACTAGAAATAATGTCAAGGCCACTGGTAGCTTCATCAAATATATAGTAGTTAGGGTTGTGAACTAAACACCTTGCTATATTTACTCTTTGTGTTTGGCCTGTAGATAATTTTTCTATTTTGTTATATAAAAACTTTTCCATTTCTAATACTTTTGCTACTTCTTTTATTCTATTTTCTATTTCATTTTCATTTACTTGATAAAATTCACAACACATCTTTAATAACTCATATGGTGATAATGAGTTATATATTTTTGTGTTTCCTGATAAGTATGCTATGTTCTTTTTTATTTCTATTTCATTTTCTTTATAATTAAGCCCGTCAAATTCTACTGTTCCATTTGTAGGTTCTAGTATTCCTGCAATTATTCTAAGTAATGTTGTTTTACCAGCACCGTTTGGTCCTAATATTCCTATTATTTCTCCAGGTTTTGCTTCTATATTTATATTTTTATCAGCATAAAATTCTTCCTTTTTTCCATTTTTTGTAATTCTTATAAATTTTTTATCTACTTGTTTTACTTTAAGCATTTGATCTTCTCCTTATAATTTGTATCTGTTTATATGATATCATATTTTTATTGTTTGAGGCAACTTTTTCTTTTTTATTTTATTTATTATTATTGCAAAAATTAGACTAATGGCAACTACTAATATATAATGAATTAAATTGTTATATACTATGATGTTTTCTATATTAAATATTTTTCCTATGAAGCGTATTACTATAATGAACAGTGGATGAAATATGTATATGTCTGTGGCTATATTTCTATAATTTTTATTTTCTGTTTTAAAGTTTACTAGATAGCTGAATAAATAATACATTGTTGGTAGTAACATAATGTACATACTATCATGTTTTTGAAGATTGAAGTTATGAAGTATTAGTCCTTCTATTATCATCATTATATAAAAAATTATAAATAAATATAGGCTTTTGGTTTGGTTTGGTTTTTTTATATTTAAAATGTATCCCATATATAAGAATATTGGTACATAAAATAATCCGTTTCTTGTATAGTCAAAAATTTGAAATAAATTATTATATATATTTAGGCTTAATTGAGTATTTAAGTAGTAATAGCTATCTCCAAATAGTCCTATTAAATATAACAATAGGCTTATGATTAAGACTGTTTTTTTGTCGAATTTTTTTAGTAAAAAATACAGTAAATACATTCCTAGAATTAGTGCTGGGAAGTACCATAGGTGATAAAATGTTCCATTTATTAATATGTCCTTTATGATGTTTGTAAGACTAAATTCGTATCCTGCATATATATTAATTGGTAAGTATAGTAAAATACAAAATAAATACATTTTTAATATGTTTTTTGTATAATCTAGTAATTTTTTTTGATTTTTTAGGGCTATTGGTATGACAAAATATCCACTAATCATTAAAAATAATGGTACTCCTATTCTGCACATTATATGCGTAAAGATATAGTCTAAAGTTTGATTCATGCTATAAAATGGATATATATGAATTGCTACAATCAAAATAGCGGCAATTAATCTACTTAAGTCTAAATTTAGTATTTTATTCATATTCCACCTCTTTTATAAATAATATTTTCTATATTACTATATGTTCTAACTTTATTACTATGCTTTTTTCTTCATGTAACCAAACTATATCATACGAATATATGTATGTCAATATGTTTTTTATAAAAAAATCAATTTGTATTGTTTTTTCATTTTGATTTTTAAAATTTATTTTTATAGTAAGTTCATAATGCTTTTTAATTGTTTTAAATAGAAACTTATTGGATAATTGAAGTTTATTTAGGGGATTTTTAATTAAAATAATTACAAGATAATTTGCTATTTATATTTTCTTTGAAATAATCTTTCTTATATTATATATGAAAAGCCATAAAGCAGGTCTTTTTTTGATCCACTTTATAGCTTACGTTTTAAGAGTTAAATTTTATTGGCAAAATATTTCATGATAAGTTAGGTCTTTATTACCAATATATACGTCTTTATTTCCTTCTGTTGTATTGCATTCAATTACAGTTAAGTCATCGTTTTTATAAATTTTTGTTCCTCCGTCATCTAGTGTTGATACTAAACTTAATGATGAAGTCATATCAATTATGCTTTCTGTAAACTTTTGCTCTTCGTTATTGTATAAATCTCTTAAGCTTGTTTGAGTTCCATTTTCATCAGTTACTATAATATCGTTTACACATACACCATAAATTGATCTGTCATCTTCTTGATAGTATTCTCTAGCTTCTGCTACACAGTCATCAGTAGATGTTACGCTATATGTGTAGTTGTGCGATACTGTAGTATCTTCTTCGTTTTCACCACATCCTACGACTAATAATAATAAAACCCCACATATAAGTAATGCTTTTTTCATCTTTTTACCATCCTTTCATTCTATACGTATATTATTTTATCAAAACTATTATCATTTATCAATAGTTTTGATGTATCTTTTTACAAGAAGTAACAATTATTAAAATTTAACTTTTGGTACTTCTTTTTCGTTTTCATCAATTTTAAAATATTCAAATTTTTTAAATTTAAAAATGCTAGCAACGATATTTGATGGAAACATTTCTATTATGTTGTTATATTTCATTGCTGAATCGTTATAAAATTGTCTAGCATAAGTTATTTTATCTTCAGTATCTGTTAAATCTTTTTGTAGTGATAGAAAACTTTCGTTAGCTTTTAACTCTGGGTATGCTTCTGATAACATTAACAATTTATTTAATGCTTGTGTTAATTTATTGTTTGCATCGACTTTTTCATTTATAGAATTAGCACTTACTACTTTATTTCTTGCTTCTATTACATCTGTTAATGTATTTTGCTCATGTTTTGCATATCCTTTTACTGTTTCAACTAAATTAGGAATTAGGTCTGCTCTTCTTTTTAGCTGAATGTCTACTTGACTAAATTGATTTTCCACTTTGTTTTTATTGTTTACAAGCTTATTATATGTAGCTACTATATAGATTAATAAAATAACTACTATTGCTATTACTATATAAAAAATAATCACTCTATCATCCTCCTTAACTTAATTATATAATATTATTTTATTTTTTTCTAGTTAATTTTAAATATTTTACAAATTAAAAAACCCTTAAGATAGGGTTTATAATCTAAGTGGCGTCCCCAAAAGGATTCGAACCTTTGACCGCACGCTTAGAAGGCGTGTGCTCTATCCAGCTGAGCTATGAGGACAGTTCAAGCTACGACTATGATTATAGCACACTATTAATAATTATTCAATATCTTTTAATAAACTTTTGTAAATTTCTTCATCATCTACATAAAATAAGACTTCTTCAACACCATAATTATCATTTAATGATAAACTTATTGTATATATGACTTCTTCTAATATATTGTTATTTACTACATCTGATAATATTGCGTTGTTAAAATTTAATTTTATTTTACTTTCTTCTAGTGAATAATCTAATAATTTAGCACTAACATCTAAAAAACTCATTAAATTACTTTCATAAATTGGAGCACTACTTAATTGTTCAATTATAATTTTTATTTTATCTTGATTATCATTATTTATATATTTAGTTACTGGTACATAATAATTATTATCATTAAAACTGTTTACATAATATAGTGTAAAATAATCTATATTATGCATAGATGTTATATCATATACTTTATTTATTCCAAAACTTTTATCTAAAATTTGAGGTAATTTTTTTCCACTGTTAGGAAGTTTTTCTAATGTTTTATTGTCAACTTTTATTATTACATTATCAACGTTTTCTATTGAAGTTAATGTGTATATAATTGCTTCTATCATTTTTTCTTCATATTTTTCATTTATATCTAGTATTTCTTTGGAAAAATTTATTGTTATTGTTTTATTATCTAAACTAATATCTAAAATATTCGTGCCACTTGGTATAATAGAGCGAAAACCATTTGGAATTATATTACTTTTATTACCATCAATTATTAAGCTTTCAATTAATTCTTTTGCTTTTTTTTCGGTTGTTTCTTTATTATTTATACTTATTTTAGTCCTAGCTACATAATCATTGCTATCTAGTAAATATATAACTTCTAAATTATTAGAATATACATATTCAACATTATCATGATTAATATCTAGTTTTTTTTCCATTATTGAATCTGGCATTAAATATAAGATTAGCAAAATGAATAATGTTAATGTTGCTACCATTAATTTTCTGATTGACATTTTCTTCAACATATAATCACCTAGTAAAATATATGAAAAACAATTATATATATAACAAAAAACCACTTAATGTGGCTATATTTTTATTTCTTTTAATCTAATTAACTCCACTACTGCTTGTGCTCTACCTCTAACTCCAAGTTTTTGCATAACATTAGATACATGATTTCTAACAGTTTTTTCACTTATATTTAATATATTAGCAATTTCTTTGGTAGTTTTATTGGCAACAAGTAATACAAAGACTTCCTTTTCTCTTTTAGTTAATATACTTTTATTCATAAATACCTCACTTTTCTAAAGGGTGGTTATGCTTATTCATAATATTGTATGTATTTATATATATAAAGTGAGGGTTATTTAATTTAATTTTGAAATTGAACAGAAATATACATTTTTTTATCAAATTCTTCTTGAACTAAACGCATGATTTCATTGGCAAGTTCAGTTGAATGATCATTACTACCAATTACTATTCTTATTTGATCGTTATCTATTTTTACAAAACATTCTTTATTATATTTTTCTTTTATTTTATTTTCTATTTTTTCTTCTACACTACTATTTTGATTTATATTTTTTAACTCTTCAAATGCTTTATTTTTATCCTCTACGCTTACATTTACATCAGTAAGTGTTTTTTTTAAGTCTGATATTTCTTCTAATAATTCGTTATCGTCTTCTACTTTTAATGCAGAAATAATATCACTTTGTTCTATACTAACATTAGTGCTATCTTCTTTTTGATTGTCTGTAGAGCTAACTTCTAACTCGTTATTATTATCTATAAGTAGTTCATTTGGCATTGTAACATAATATACACTTAAGACTAATACCATACTAAATAAAGTTAAAAACCATAAATTTTTTTTATTTATCATTTGATCCCTCTTTTCAGTTTTTCTAGTTAATTATATTGTTTGAAATAAAAAATATAACAATTTAATTCATTTTTTTATTTTTATGCTTTTGTTATTACATTTTGTATTAATATTGCATAGATTAATAATGAAAGGATGGTAAAATAATGAATAATGATTATCAAAAGGCTTTAAACAAAATAATGTGTGATAGTAAGTTAAATAGAAATATTCATGGTTGTTGTAATCCTCCTAGTGGTGGTGGTATAACCGGGCCAACAGGACCTATTGGTGCAACTGGGCCAACTGGACCAACTGGACCTACAGGACCAACTGGGCCTGCTGGTACTGGAATACAGGCTGATGGCTTTTATAATACTGTTGGTGAATTAACTACTGCAAGACCTGTTGGTAGAATTGGTGAAGCTTACGTTGTTGGTAGCGATTTATATGTTTGGAACCAAGATACGAATAGTTGGGAAGGTACTGGCGTAGTTGCAGGTCCTACTGGGCCTACAGGTGCGACTGGACCTACTGGTGCAACTGGACCTACTGGAGCAACTGGAGCAACTGGAGCAACTGGACCTACTGGAGCAACTGGAGCAGCTGGAGCTACTGGAGCTACTGGAGCTACTGGAGCAACTGGAGCAACTGGACCTACTGGAGCTACTGGAGCAACTGGACCTACTGGAGCAACTGGAGCTACTGGAGCTACTGGAGCAGCTGGAGCTACTGGAGCAACTGGAGCAACTGGACCTACTGGACCAACTGGAGCAACTGGACCTACTGGAGCAACTGGAGCAACTGGAGCAACTGGACCTACAGGTGCTACGCCTAATATTAGTATAGGAACAGTTACTACTGGTCTTCCTGGGTCAAGTGCTTCTGCTACTATTACTGGTACAGCTCCAAACTTTATATTAAGTTTAACTATTCCACAAGGTCCTACTGGGGCTGTTGGTTTAAGTGGTGCGACTGGACCTACCGGACCAACTGGAAGCGAAGGTGCTACAGGACCTACCGGACCAACTGGAAGCGAAGGTGCTACAGGACCTACCGGACCTACTGGAAGCGAGGGCGCTACTGGACCTACAGGACCAACTGGAAGTGAGGGTGCTACTGGACCTACCGGACCAACTGGAAGCGAAGGTGCTACAGGACCTACCGGACCAACTGGAAGTGAGGGTGCTACTGGACCTACTGGACCAACTGGAAGCGAAGGTGCAACTGG